>JAUUZY010000006.1 GCA_030592015.1 Candidatus Peregrinibacteria bacterium
ATGAGATATGTTGTCTTTAACTATTATATGCTAAATTAGCCCCACGTGGGCGATTAGCTCAGTTGGCTAGAGCGCGTCGTTGACTTCGACGAAGTCAGTGGTTCGAATCCACTATCGCCCACCATTGAAAAGTTAAAAGACGTTTTTCACTTGCACTAACAACGTAAGTGCATTATAATTTAAGTGTAATATATAAAAATAATTATGACCACTCTAACTATCCGAATTGAAGATAAATTGAAGAAGAAGGCTGCCATAGAAGCTGCAAAGCTTGGCATTCCGCTTACACTAGTCATCAGAAATGCTTTGAAGAATTTTGTAGAAGCTCCAAAAGTCACTATTGGAGAACCGGAGACTATAGTTGTTACTCCTGATATTCAGAAAAAAATGAATAAAATTGGAGAATTATTGTCTAAAAAATAATATTTGTGAAACTAATTCTTACGGCCTCTATCAGAAAGAGTGAGTTTACTCGTTTAGAAAAAACTTTTTCACTGAGTGTAATTAAAATTGCCGCGAAAAAATCTTTAGAGGGGTTAGGTAAAGAAATAAAAAGTTCAATAAAGATTTCGTGGACAAACTTAATAAAGATATCAATGACCAGTTCCGGGGGCGCAGGACGTGCCTTATTCTTACTACAAATCAAGGATGAAAAAGCAATTTTGGTGATGCTAAGATTGAAAAATGATAAACAAATTGGAGTTAATATGTCCCTTAAAAACCCTAAATTTAAAAAAATATTGGATAAAAATTTGGCTCTGATCATTAAGGATATTCAAAGCGAAGACTATGAAGAAATTGAGATATAATTGATTTTTCGCTTAAACAAAAGCACAATCAAGAAACAAGTAGGAAAAGGCTTGTCACCATCAATTGCCCTTAATCGCTTTTCGGGTTAAAATCTTAAGTAATAAAAAAATAACCTCTCTCCTATGGCTTACCCTGCAAACTTATCATTTAAGCGTCAGAAGAAGAGCTCGCAGTTGTGGGCGTTCTTTAGTATTTTTCCGGTGAAATATCTTTACTTGTGGCCTCATTTTCTGATGCTATATGGACTCCAGATGGCAGCGGGAGTTGTTGGAGTTGCTGGGATTTTTGTTGTGCTGTTTACGGGGAAATATCCAAAGACTATGGAAGAGTTTATTATAAATACTGAAAAGTGGCGATGGAGGGTTGGAGCATATGTCTTGGCTATGACCGACGAATATCCGCCTTTGAAATTCACTGCTGAATATCCGGCTAAAGTGACTTTTGCTCATGAGAAAAAGAGCTCGCAGTTGTGGGCACTTCTCACATTGATTCCTGTAAAATTTATTATCCTGATTCCTCAAATAGCTGTGCTTACGGTCATGGGAATTGTGGGAGCGCTTTTTGCTGTGATTGGATGGATTGGGACAATTTTTATGGGTAAATATCCGAAAATGTCCGAAGATATTATGGTTACAATTGCAAAATATTCTTTCCGAGTCAGAATGTATGTGTTCTGTCTGACTGATAAGTACCCGCCGATCGCTTGGTGGAAGTAAACTCAACGAAGCGCTGATTGATCAAGTTTCTTATATCGTATCTGGGCAATTGTTCATATCCCATATGAATTATTGTGTGATGCGCTTTGCATAAATGAAGCAATTTGTCCGGGTTGTGCTCTTTTTTTATGGCGAATGGTTCCGTATGGTGAATGTGCTCGCCGGCTTTCTTGCAGTTTGGGTGCTCGCACAGCCCTCCGGACCTCTCTTTTATGTACCTTTTTATTTTTGCCGGAACTGCACGGCTATTAGTTTTAACGGTTGCGGGCTTTTCTCTCCCCAATAATTTCTTGATTGCATCATTCAGGTCACCATCCCCTTTTATTTTTTCTAATGCATCTACAATTTCCTTGTCCAGCTCCACTAAAATTTTCGTCCCGGGACGAGATTCAGTTTTGCGACCTCTCACAAAAGTCGCCAGAGTATGTTTACTCATTTCCTCCGCCTTTTTTGCCCAAAAACTATCCGTTTCCTTGCTGGCAATTGTTGCGACGGGTCTGACCGAATTTATTCCCTTCATCTTTGCGACTTTCATCAATGCAGGCTTATCCTCAATTTTTCTAATAATCCTCAACGAATCATCTACTTTATGCCTACTCATTCCTGCAATTTTCCCCGCATACTCATAAATTGAGCCAAATCCCCTTTTCTTCCAAATACGATTCTTGTCTATTTCCGGCAGCATCAACACACATTTGTTCATCCATTCTCTCGCATTCTTTCCGTATCTCGAAAACTCCTCATGTATTGTCCTCTCTTTTATTGTCATCTTCTTCATGCCTACATTTTACCTCAAACAAAAGGAAAATCGAGCTTTCCGCCTTGAAGTTTTTGATGAACGTGTCGTGGTGAGTGTACGCTCACCCTTTTTCGTTTTGAACTTTAGTCGTCCAAAAAAATCAGCCTCGATAAGGACTCCCTAAATTTACGAAATCCCATCCCACTCTCATCTTTCAGCTTCATGGTCAGTTCAAGTTTTGGAGTCATTTTCTTGAAATCCAGAGCGTTCTCCCAATTTGTAGCTCCATCATTTTTCTTCATATGTTTTACAAATCTTTTAGCCCTCTTCCACAGTTTTTTAATTTCGTCAGAATCACCATTTAAGAATTCTTCAAATTCTCGATCTAGAGTCTTATATTTTTTCTTAATCTTTTTTGTGCGAACTTTTCTCCCCTTGGATTTCGAGCTTGCTTCTAGCCTTTCAATTGCATCTAAGTATATTGCTTTGCTCTCCCTGGCGCGCTCTACCATGCACAATACAGCTCTTACCTTGCCTAAGATCTCAGAAATGTTGTCTTCCATTTCTGCTACAACCATTAGCCTTGAGCCTTTCTCGAGTTCTAGCTTAATACTTAAATTGTTTGCCAATTTTTGAGTGTCTGTAAGTATTTGTGTTAGTTCACTACTAAGACTATCAATTTCCAAGCTATTAATTTCGATTTCAATCCTAGAGAAACATTCTGACATCATTGCTCGCACTTCATCTCGAACTCTTAAAATTGGTCGCTGTCCATTCAGCTCAATAATTCCATTCATAGAAACTGTTGAACTTTCAGGTGGTCGCCATCCTCTGGGAACAATAAATGTCTTATCCATATGAGACGACTATACTGTAATTTTAGCGAAAATTAAAATTTTCAATCCCTTCACTTTCTTCATGTATTCGATTACTCTTTGCTTATGAATTGGCAAGTATACATAGTGGAATGTGCTGATGGGACTCTATATACGGGAATCACAACCGACCTTGATAGAAGACTGTCCGAGCATAATGACTCTAAACTTGGTGCGAAATACACGAGTGGCAGAAGACCTGTAAAGCTGGTATATTCACAAGTGATGAACGGAAAATCCGAGGCCTGCAAATGTGAGTACCGGATTAAGAAATTATCAAAAGAAGAAAAAATTAACCTAATCAAATCATGAAAAAAATCATTATTCTAGCCATTTTCGGACTTATGCTGTTTGGTTGTTCGTCTGTAACTGATTCAAAAACTTATGAGGAAACTGCTTCTGCATATGAGCTTGCACTGCTTAATGTTGATAGTAGTCCTGAAGAAATTGCTGAATTAAAAAAAGAATTACAGGAAAAAATTAATGAGGAAATAGAGGGAGCAGACTTTTATCGTATGTGGAATATTCAGAATGATATAGTTAATAAATGGTGTAAGGATAAAACATTTACAAGTGATGAATGTCTAACAATGAGAAAGGCTCTACTGAAGCATGGAGACAAGGTTAAAGATGAGTTTGTTGATTCAATAGATATTACAAAATTTATGGCAGACACTGAATTTGCCATGATTCTTATAATGCTGAGAGATGGTGAAATGCATACTTTGGACGGCAAAATTGCATATGGATATTTTTCACCTGACAATGTGAAAGAGGCTATTGCAAAGGTTGAACAAAAGATTCGTGACTATGATGAATATTGGAAGAAGAAGAATGCAGAAACCAGTGCCTCTGCGGAAAGTCCGGCTCCTGCTGACGATCCTGATCCCGCTGACGATCCGGCCCCTGCTGCCGATCCGGCCCCTGCTGACGATCCGGCTCCTGCCGACGATCCTGATCCCGCTGACGATCCGGCCCCTGCTGACGATCCGGCTCCTGCTGACGATCCTGATCCCGCGGACGATCCGGCCCCTGCTGACGATCCTGATCCCGCTGACGATCCGGCCCCTGCTGACGATCCGGCTCCCGCTGACGATCCGGCTCCCGCTGACGATGGTTTTATCTTTGAAATACCTGGTCCCTTGGAAATACCTTTAGCGGATGATCTTATACAGATTGAACCATTGGAGATCCCTGTTCTTGTCCCCCCTCCAGTTCCTGAAGGCCCTGGAATACCTGGTCCTATACCTCTTGAGCTAAACCTTTAATAAAAAAACTACGTCGCTATGGACAATAGTAAATATAATCCGGGAATAATTGAGAATGATTCTAGGTCAGCCTTGAAAGTTTTCTATATATTCATTCTAATCTCTGCGGTTTTTTATACCGCCTTTTTGGGAATATCGTTTAATGAATTTTCTGAGACTGAATTGGTGATACAGTCGCACTTTTTGGTGCCGGCTTATGCCTTTGCTATTGTTGGTTTACAGAGTGGTAGAGATAAAAAATCATTTATTTATGCTGCTATTTCTGCGGCTGTAGCCTTGGTGGCGTTGGTGGCATTCTTTGATACAATCTGGAGTTCTTTATAAATTTTTAATGGTATTTTAATCTTTGGCCGTTAGGGTGAGGGCATGTCGTTTTTTCTTAATCTATTTTTCCCCAAGCAGTGTCTCGAATGTCACGCCGATGGAAGTTATCTCTGTAATTCGTGTATGGCTGGCATTGACATCAATAATACGCAGGCTTGCCCTGATTGTAGGCGCAAAAATCTTTCGGGGTCTTTTTGCAATTCTGACTGTTCTTTCGGATATCATTTTGATCGATTGATTGTTTGCACGCAATACAGGAAAAATTCTGTAATAAAAAAGCTCATAAGCAGTTTTAAGTATAAATTCTGTGAAGAGATGGCTTCTTTTTTGGGAGAACTTTTGAATAAGGAAATGTATCTAATTCCGAACTTATCCAATTCGGTCTTTGTCCCTGTACCAATTCATAAAAAGAGGCTTAAATTTCGTGGATTCAACCAAACTCAGCTTCTGGCCTTTCAACTTTCTCGTAAATTTGACCTCCCGCTTCTCGACTGTCTTCAAAGGAATCGTTTCAAGGTGGGACAGGCCAAGCTTGCCAGAAAGGAGAGGCTCAAGAATCTAAAGGGGGCAATATCCTTGAAGGCTGAGCATGAATTGAGTGGCAAATCTGTCATTTTGATTGATGATGTTGCCACTACCGGAAGTACTTTGAATGAGTGCAGCAAGGTCTTGAAGGAATCTGGGGTAAAGAGAGTCTACGCTTTGGTCTTGGCTAGAGGTTGAGGGCTTTGTTAAGATAGTGATATGAAGATTGGAATTGATGCATCTAGGTATGTGGAAGAAGGCGCAACAGGCGTTGAGTGGTACAGCAAACATATAATTGATGGAATTATTGCTGAACTTGCAGGGACTGAGCATGAACTTCTGCTGTATTCGCGTGAGAAGCTCAAGATTGGTGGTGATTTTTCCAATAAAGTTCTTCCGGCTAAGCGACTTTGGACTCTTTGGACACTATCGCGTGAGATGAAGAAGAATCCTCCTGATGTTTTGTTTGTGCCGTCGCATACATTGCCGCTTAGATTGCCAAAGAAATCTGTGATCATGATTCATGATACCGCTTTTCGTCATTTGAGAGAGGCATATTCATTTTTCCAATACCACTATCTAAATTGGAGCACAAAATTCGCCGTAAAACGTGCCAGCAAGATTATTGTGCCAAGTGAGGCTACTGCCGATGACCTTGTGAAGTTATTTAAATGTCCCCGAGATAAAATTATTGTTGTTCAGCATGGATTTAGTCCTCCTGAATTTAGTGAAAGCGAAATTGATGAATGTTTTGAGAGCTCTGATGTTTTTGAACTCTATGGAATCAATAAGGACCTTCCTTATCTTTTCTTTGTCGGGCGCTTGGAGAGCAAGAAGAATTTGGAACGTCTGATTAAGGCTTTTGCCAAAGTTGTTGATGATTTTCCTGACCACAGGCTTGTATTGGCCGGAAAGCGCGGAGTTGGCTTTGATAAGATTCTGAAAACTGTTAAGGAACTCGGACTTCTGGACCAAGTGATGATGCCGGGTTATGTGGATGAGAAAGAAAAGGCAGCTCTTTATAGAAACTGTGAGATTTTTGCTTTTCCTTCACTATATGAGGGCTTTGGACTTCCTGTTTTGGAGGCGTTTCATTACAAAAAACCTGTTTTCACTTCTGACTGTAGCTCTATGCCCGAGGTTGGTGGTGAAGCCGTGGATTATGTGAACCCAAAGGATACTGATGATATTTATAAAGTTATGAAAAAATTGCTCAAGGACGGTGAGCATGCAAAATCCCTTGTAAGCAAAGGTAGTGAGAGATTAAAATTCTTCTCGTGGAAGGCTGCGGCGAGGAAAACTTTGGATATACTAACTTCATAGTATGGATAACAAGAAAATTTCTGAGGTGTTTGAGGAAATGGGTAATATCCTTGATATAAGTGGGGCTGATTTCTTTCGCATAAATGCATATCGAAGGGGGGCAATGATCGTTATGAATATGCATCAGGACTTGAGGAAGATGGTGGATGACTGCCCGAATGACATCTCGAAAATTTCCGGTATTGGGAAAGCCTTACAGGAAAAAATCATTGAACTTGTACTAACCGGTCATTGTGCTGAGCATGAAAAAATGAAGAAGGGGTTTCCGGCCGGACTTTTAGAAATCTTGAGCTTGCGCGGACTTGGACCGAAAAAAGTGAAGCTTTTCTATTCAAAACTTGGCATAAAAACTGTGAAAGATCTGAAGAAAGCTGCGGAGCAACATAAGTTGCAAGAACTTGAGAGGATGGGAGCAAAGAGCGAGAGTGAAATTTTGAAGGCGATTGATGAGCATGCCCGCTTTGATTCTGATAGAAGTCTTATAAGTGAGGCTTTGCAGGAGGCGGAGAGGATTATTGAGTATATGAAAAAATCCAAAGGGGTTAAACGGATTGAATATGCAGGGAGTTTGAGGAGAGCCCAAGATAACATAGGAGACGTTGATATTTTGGTGACTGTGAAGGACCCTGAGAAGAGCCGTGAGGCCGTTATCGATCATTTTGTGTCCTACGATGAGGTTTTGACTGTGATCGCTAAGGGGGACACTAAATCATCTCTTATTCTAGAGAGTGGTATTCAGGTGGATCTGCGGGTTATAGCTGATGAGAGTTTTGGTGCAGCTATGCACTACTTTACTGGCAGCAAGTCTCACAATATTGCAATTCGTGATATAGCCAAGAAAAAGGGGCTAAAAGTTAGTGAATATGGTGTTTTTAAAGGTGAAAAAATGATTGCCGGCAAGACTGAAGAGGATTTGTTCAAGGCTATTGGTCTTCCATATATCATTCCTGAACTGAGACAAAACAATGGAGAGATTGAATATGCTCTGAAACATAAGAAGTTCCCAAAATTTGTTGAGATGGCGGATATCAAGGGTGATCTGCATTGTCACAGCAATTATAGTGATGGAAAGAATACTATTGAAGAGATGGCTAATGCTTTTATCTCTATGGGCTATGAATACTTTGCGATTACCGATCATTCGTCACTTGTTGGTATTGTTAACGGAATGGGATCAAAAGAAATAAAGAAGCAATGGAAGGAGGTTGATTCGTTAAACAAGAAGCTAAAAGGCAAAATCAAGATATTTAAGGGTTGTGAAGTGGATATTTTGAAGGATGGATCACTGGATTTCTCTGATGACATCCTGAAAGAACTCGATGTGGTTATTATTAGTGCTCATATGTATGCCAGGTTGGATGATAAGGATCAGACTGCACGGTTGATTGCAGCGATAGAGAATCCTTATTCTACTATAATGGGGCATCCTACGGGGCGGCTAATCAACAAGAGGCCTGAGATGAATTTTAATATGGAAAAAATTATTGATGCCTGTGTGGAAAATGGAGTTGCGCTGGAAATTAACTCTAGCCCTTCGAGGCTGGATTTGGTCGATAAATATCTAAAGATTGCCAAGGATAAAGGGGTTAAATTTGCCATCGGTACTGACTCTCATAGTGTTGACCAAGTCGATTTTATGAGCTTTGGTGTTGGTATCGCGAGGAGGGGGTGGCTTGAAAGTAACAATATATTGAATACGAAGTCATTATCTAAGTTTGACAAGGATTTTTAAAAATGTATCATCGACTTGCTATTTTCTTAACTAATAGAAATATGAAAAAGCTACTAGTATTATTACTAAGTCTCACTGTTGTGATTTTCGCTGCTTGCGGAGTTATACGTGACGAAAAGCAATCATTTATTGATGCTACTGTAGAGGCAACTTGTCTTGTATTCGAGGCAGAAGATCTATTTGATCCTACTTTGGAAGGAAAAACAAAGGACATTTATTCAAGTTATGGATTTGATGTTAATGATGAGGATGCAATGGAAGCTCTTACTACAAAATATGAAGAAGATGCTGATGTTCAAGCTGCTATCCTAGGTGCTATCGAAGAATGTAGTGCTGGAATCTTCTCAGATCTTGAAGCTTCATTTGCCGATCTAGAACCAGATGCTGATTTAGAACTTGCTGAAGATGGAGAAGTTCCAGAAGATTTAGAAGTTCCAGGACTAGATGCTGCTGATGAAGATGTTCCACCGGTTGAAGCTCCAGTTTTGGATGCTGCTGATGAGGATGTTCCACCAGTTGAAGCTCCAGTTTTATAAGGAGTCACTTGTAAGAGAACAAAAAATTGAGTAAAGTAAAGTGGCGGCCGCAGGGCTGCCACTTTTTTTTAAATAAACTATGAAAGTTGCACTAGTTCATGACTTTCTTTTGAAACTGGGAGGCGCAGAACGCGTACTAAAGGTTTTTTCTGAAATGTTTCCCGATGCCCCTATATACACTTTGTTCTATGATGAGGAAAAGGTGGGAGATGTTTTTCCTGCAGAGCGTATAAGGACATCCTTTCTAAGCAAATATCCCGATTTCATCAAGAAGAGATATAGATATCTTACTCACAAAATGCCTGAGGCGGTTGAAGATTTTGATTTTGAGGAATTTGATCTTGTTATCAGTTCCAGCTCTGCATATGCACATGGAATTATCACCCCACTTCACACAAAACATCTCTGTTATTGCCATTCCCCTATGCGCTACGCGTGGGATTGGTCGAACGAATATAGAAAGGAGCATGATATTTCAGGTTTGAAAACTTGGCTTTACTCACCACTACTGAAGAGTCTTCGGACCTGGGACAAGATTGCCGCAGATCGACCTACAAAGTACCTGGCCAATTCGAGAAATGTTCAGAAACGTCTCAAGAAATATTATAGGGCCGATAGTGATATAGTTTACCCTCCTGTTGACTGTGACAGATTTAGGGCAAGTGATAAGCATTCTAACTACTTTCTTATAGTTTCTACGCTAACACCTTACAAAAAGATCGATCTTGCAGTTCAATTGTTCAATAAGCTTGGTAGGCGTTTGGTTGTGATTGGTGATGGTCCGCACAGAAAGTATTTGGAGAATATAGCTGCTGATAATATAGACTTTTTAGGATTCAAGGATGATGATACCGTGAAGGAATATATTGAGAATTGTCGCGCCCTTATTTTCCCCGGTGAAGAAGACTTTGGAATAGTTCCTGTGGAGGCCATGGCAGCCGGTAAGCCTGTGCTTGCTTTTGGGAAAGGTGGTGGAACAGAGACTATTATTTCTGGAAAGACCGGTGAGTTTTTCTTTGAACAAACTGTTGAATCTATGGAGGATGGGCTTGCACGTTTGCTCTATAATGAAAAATTTTATAAGCCAAGTACTATCCGCCGCCATGCTAAGAATTTCTCAAGGGAAATATTTGAAAAAAAGATTAAACAAAAGATTAGATCGTGTTAGACTTTTGCTCCAAAATAAAACGAATTTCTTATGGAGCAAGTTTCATTATATCGTAAGTACAGGCCTCATAATTTTGCCAATTTAGTTGGGCAGGATCATATTAAAACTACCTTGATCAATGCTTTGAAGACTGATCATGTTGCTCATGCATATCTGTTCACCGGACCTAGGGGGACAGGAAAAACTTCCTCGGCCAGGTTGGTTGCCAGAGCTCTTAATTGCACAAATTTGGCTGATGACTACGAACCATGTCAGACCTGTGATTTCTGTAAGGACATTAGTGACGGAAGGCTCATAGATCTGATCGAGATCGATGCTGCGTCAAACAGAGGTATTGATGAAGTTCGAGACCTGAAGGAAAAAATCAATTTTGCTCCAAGTCATGCAAAATATAAAGTTTATATAATAGATGAGGTCCACATGATGACTAAGGAAGCTTTTAATGCGCTACTAAAGACTCTTGAGGAGCCACCAAGTCATGTTTACTTTATTTTGGCGACTACGGAAGTACACAAGATCCCCGAGACAATCATTTCCAGATGTCAGCGTTTTGATTTTAGACGAATCTCTCAGGATGACGTATCAAAGAGACTTCAGTTTATTGCTAAAGAAGAGAAAATCGAGGTGGATCCTGCTGCACTGAAAATAATATCTAAATGTGTTGATGGTGGTCTTAGAGATGCGATTGGTCTTTTGGAACAGCTAAATTTTGACGGTAAAGTAACTCTGAAAAAGGTTCAGGAGGTATTGGGAGTTAGCAGTCTTAGCTTGTTGGAGAAAATGCTTAGCTCTTTGATGCAAAATAATACAGAGGAAGCTTTGAAGGTTGTTCATGAATTGCATATTCAGGGAAGTGACTTGAAGCAGTTCATGCATGAATTCGTTGATATACTTAGAGAAAAGATGCTTAGTAGTGTGTCCAATGGTAAGCTTGGGGAAACTAGACGATTGATTGAGATGATAGATGTTTTTCTGGATGCGCAATCACGGCTTTATACATCCATTCCGCAATTAGCTCTTGAAATAGCAATTATTAGAATTAGTTCGGATTTGGAAAGTGCAAACCCCGCGAAAGCTGTGAAGCAAGCAGCTGCAGCAGTGCCCGTTGCTGTTGCTCCAACGCCTGTTGCACCCGTTGCTGCTGCGCCAACGCCAGTCACTCCTGCTCCCACAACTGCTGCCGCGCCGGTGACTGAAAAGGCATTATCCTTAACTCTTGAAACTTTAAAAGATAAATGGCCTCGAATTACCGAGAGAATAAAGACTCCTTCTTTGAGGATGTCCTTGAAGAGTACTGTACCTGTGAAAATTGATGGTCATGATGTTTCTTTGCAGTTTAATACAAACTTTCACCACAATAATGTGATGAAAAATGATCATAGAGTAGAACTGGAAAAACTTATAAAGGGGTTTTTTGATGTAAATATAAAAGTTTTGGGAATTATCAAGGAAGTTGAACTAAAGCCTCTTGTAGAGGATGAAGCTCCCATGCCTGTGCCTCCTCCGATCGACGGACCTATGGTTGATCAGGCCCTTGAAATATTTGGTGGCGAGCTTATGGAATAATTTTAGCCCAGCATCTTTTTCAATTCATTTTCACTGATTATTTTTGTCTTTAGCTCTTTTGCTTTTTTGAGTTTTGATCCGGCTGATGCTCCTGCTACAAGGAAGTCCGTTTCTTTTGTCACTGTGGAATGAATTTTGCCTCCATTCTTTTTTATTAAGTCTTTTGCCTGATCCCTGGTCATTGTTTCCAGCGATCCCGTCAAAACAAAACTTTTTTTATCCAATTTTCCCTCGGATTCCAAATGCAAAGTCTTCAAAATTATTCCTACACTATATAGTCCTTCCAACTCCTTTATATTCTTCTCTGCATTGAACCAATCGTAGAGCATTTTACCTATTTTTTCTCCAACTCCATCAATATTGATTATTTCCTCCATGGAAAATGATTTTGCCGTTTCGATCATGTCCAGTATGGAAAACTTTTCCTCGCCGCCCTCTGTTTCTTCCACAGCAAACATTTCCTCCTGCTCTTTTTCTATCTTTATTTTCTTGATTCTTTTTTTGCTTTTCTTTGTATGCTTTATTAGGTATTTGGCGAAGTCATAGCTCCCCTGCTCCCCCAGATACCTAATCCCCAATGCGAACAGGAAATGGTCAATATTTATGTTTTTTGAAGCCTCTATACTTTTTAGCAGGTTCTCGGTTTTCTTATCCATAAAAAAGTCCAAAGACATCAGGTCCTCTCTTTTTAAAAGAAAAATATCGAGTGCTGTTTGAACTAATCCTACCTGCATTAACTGCTCAACAAGCTTCTTCCCCAATCCATCGATGTTGAATCCCTTTCTTGATACGAAGTGTTTCACCGATGCATGCTCAATTGCATAACAGCTTGGATTTGTACATCTGTACGCACTCTCTTTTTCATTTCTTGTGATTTTTGAATTGCATACCGGGCATATTTTTGGGAATTTAAATTTCACTTCTTTCCCAGTCCTCAAATCTTTTAGAACTTCTACAACTTCCGGAATCACGTCTCCGGCTTTTTGAATAATGACAGTATCCCCTATTCTAATATCCTTTTTATTTATTTCATCTTCATTGTGAAGAGTTGCCCTGGACACCGTGCTCCCCGCCACCAAAGTTGGCTTCATGACTGCAACCGGAGTGATTGCTCCTGTTCGTCCCACTTGAAAAATAATATCCAAAATCTGACTAGTCGCCTGTAGAGCCGGAAATTTATATGCAATTGCATAGCGCGGACTCTTTGCTGTATTTCCCATTTTTGCCTGCTGCTCCAAATCATTTACTTTTATAACGATTCCGTCGATTTCGTATCCCAGTGTGTCTCTTTTTTCGTGCCAGCTTTCACAAAACTTTACTACTTCATCTATGCTCGATAGTCTTTTGTATTTGTTGCAAACTTTTAGTCCCAGTTTTTTTAGAAACTTTAAATTCCCCTCCTGTGAAGATATTTCCTCATTCACTTTACTGTCTATGTGGTAGAAAAACATATCCAAATTTCTGCTTGCCGCAATTTTTGGATCCAATTGTCGAACGGAGCCTGCTGCTGCGTTTCTTGGATTGGCAAATTCATTTTTTCCTTTTTCAACCTGAATTTTATTTAATTTTTCGAAGCTGTTTTTTGGCATAATCACCTCCCCTGATGCCTCGAGGTCTATTTCTTCATTCAAACTCAGTGGAATACTTTCAATTGTTCTCACAGAGTGACTGACGTCCTCCCCTTCCACGCCATTCCCTCTTGTCAGTGCTCTTTTGAACACTCCATTCTCATATAGTACTGTAATATTCAGACCATCAAGCTTTAGTTCACAGACAAATTCTATTTTTCCATTTACCAGTTTCTTGATCCGCGTATACCACTCTCTTATTTCATCAGCAGAAAAAACATCTGAGAGACTTTTCTTCTTTGTTGAATGTTTCACTTTCCTAAACCTCCCCGACAATGTGCTTCCCACTCTCTGAGTTGGAGAATCCTCTGTTATAAATTCCGGAAATTCATTTTCCAAATTTATCAAATCTCGCTTAAGAGAATCCCTAACTGATTCTTTTACTTCAGACTTATCAAGAACGAAGTATTTATAGTTGAGGTCTTTTATTTTCTCTTTTAATTTCTCTATTCTTTTAGCTGCTTCTTCTTTGTGCATTAGCTGAAATTTGCTATAATTTTTCTGTCGTTGTAACTTTAAATTGTTTTAAAAAAGCTTGCAAGTATATGTCTGATGAAAGCAATCAAAAGTCGGTGTTCGTAGATAAAGATACCCAAAAAAATCTAAATGAACCGCTTCAGGATCCTAGTGGGATTTCAGGGGAAGATGAAAAATTCCTTGAGTTTGTTATGAAATTGATCTCCGATGGAAAAATAGATTTGTACAAAGCTGAGACGCTGGTCAATCAGGAAGTTTACAAAAACTTGTCAGAAGAACAGCGTGGCAAGGTTGATTTTGAGTCTGTTAATCTGCTTTCTTCTATCCGTGAAATTCAGGACCTTTATGAAAATGGATTCGAGAAGAGTTTTCAAATCCAAAATCAAGTTCATCGTTTGAGGGAAATAAAGAATAGACTTGAGGATGAAAGTGGAGATTTGTTTATAATTTAACTATAATCGCCCTATGGCAGATAACACTAGCGCAATAATCGCTGACACAAACAAAACGGCTGAGCAATACATGACTGAGGCGGAATCTATGTATATAGTTCCAAAGCTTGTTCGTATTAGTTTCCCGGATTTGGTAAAGCTGATTTTTGAAACAGAGTCTATGGATGATGAGGAGAGAGAATATTGGCTGCAAATTATGCCAATAATGACCGAGGAGCAAATTAAAAAGTTTAGAGATATTCTTGTAAATGAGCGCAGCCAGTTAGAGAAATTGGACAATGAATACGATAACGAGATGAAGAAGATCAACAAAAGTCAAAAACCTGTGCGCACTCTTGATGAAGCCAAGATCAAGGAAAGGTTCAGAGAGATAAAAAGAGCTGAATCTGAAAGTCAGGCCACTGAACAGTCAGCGGAAGATGCACTTCTCGAGAAACTTAAAGGTCTTTAATTATCGAATGATTTTCCCGCTACTGCTTGGAGACTGATCTTCAACCAGCTTACCCGTTACAATTAGTCTTTTTAGATTTGTGCCCACCGGGGTACAGGTTATTAGAGTTACCTGATCGCGGGTGGTTTGCTTCAGAATATCAATGTCATCCGGTAGTACGATTTTTATCTCGTCTACTTCATATGTGTATTTGTCTTGCCCATAATAAATCACAAGTTTGTCTCCGATCACTACGTCATGCAGTAGAGCGAATACATCCTTGAACCTCCCCGGATCCCAAGGAAAGTATGAGCTATGTCCTGTTATAACCACATTTCCTTCTTGGTCAGGTAAACTTGTACCTGGATAATGAACCACCCCCCCTTTAAGTGCGTCCTGTATATCATTCTCTAGAGCTCCCCAGTCACGTTTTATCAAGTTTTCGCTACTAACTCTTACAACGGGTATGTTCTGATCTATCCTAGGAATTATCAGCCTGTTTTCGAGTGGTGCAATTTCCAGATTTAGCTCAGGAATCTGTTTTTTCTGTATTTCAGGGCTATCGCTTGTCAGTAATTTATCAGGCTCTGTAATTTTCATTGTATTGTCTTCTATAAGCTCTTCCAAGACGTTCTCCTCTCTTACACCAAGATATTTGGAGATTTTGCTCTTTCCTATCTGATAATATGCAGACCAATTCAACAGTAGAAAGCCAATAATCAAAATTATCATGCTGGCTGTTATCTGTTTTGCTCCATCTCGAAGTACTGAGCCTACCGATCTTTTCTCCGGTTTCTCAACTTTTGATTTCTTTGCTGAATGAGTCGTTTTTTTTGGTCTCTCCTCATGATCTATGATCAGTTTGAAGCGATTTGCATCTGTTTTTTTGTGTACTAAAAATTCTTCTTCAAAGGAACTATTTGAAAAGTTCTCCTCAAATAAATCGTCTTCCTGAAATTCGTTCTGTTTTTCTGTCATATCTAAGTTGTTTTTCTACTTATTATAGCCTGTTTTTACGTTTTTTTCAACTGTTTTGCCCTTTTGCAGCCTATTACAAGTGGCCTCAGGAAAACCTTGACTAAAGTCGGTTTTCTTGTAATAATCCCTTCATGGTTCTGACCCATTACCTATGGATACTATCTCTCAGAAAAACCATCTAGCTCTTGAGAAGCTTACTAAGGATATTAAAGCTTACTTGCCAAATTTTGATAAAAAGATCTTTCTTAGAGCCTTTGAATTTGCGGAAAAGGCTCATAAGGGGCAAATAAGGAAGGATGGTATTACTCCATATATAGTTCATCCGGTCAGGACAGTGGAAATACTTGCAAAGCTTCATGCTGATCAGGATACATTGATTAGTGCCCTTCTTCATGATGTGCCTGAGGATACGGATCACGACATAGCTGAAGTGGAGACTATTTTTGGCAAGAATGTTGCCTTTTTGGTTGAAGGTGTCACCAAATTGTCCAAGGTTCATTATCAAAACGATATGCCTGGAAGGAGCATAGAGTCATTGAAAAAACTTTTCATTCATACTGCCAAGGACCCAAGAGTTATTATCATTAAGCTTGCTGATCGTTTGCACAACATGCGTACCCTGGAGTTTGTAAAGCCTGATAAGCAGGTAAGAATAGCCAGAGAGACTCTTAGTATTTATGTTCCTGTTGCAAATTTGCTTGGGATTCAAGAAATTAAGAGACAGTTGGAGGAATTGTGCTTCAAACATTTATTCCCCACTGAATATGATCAACTATTTACTGAATTTTCTGCGCTGGAAATTAAATCAAAAAAGCTTGTTGATACTTTCCTGAATATTGTGAGAAAAATTTTAAAAAAAGGTGACGTGAAGGCCAAAGTTTTTCCCCGTAAACATAAGCTCTATAATATATATAAAAAGCTGTCTTCTACTGGGAGGACTATTGATGATATAGACAACCGAATACGAATCAGTATCGTTGTTGATAGTATTTCCGATTGTTATCATGTTTTGGGACTCATACATAGTCATTTTGTTCCTAAAACCGATAGGTTTAGGGATTATATTGCTAATCCAAAGGTGAATGGCTATAGAAGTCTTCATACTGTTGTTTTTGGAATTGATGGTGTCCTGACTGAAGTACACATTTCAAGTCATGATATGCACTTAGAGTCGGAATATGGTATTGCGGCTCGTTTTTTTGAAAAAACTAATGGGTCTAAAGAGGAAAATGGCACTCTAAACCAAGATAAGAGATCCCAGTGGGTTACTAAGGTAGTCGACATTGATAAGGGGACTCATCTTGATGACTATATGGAAAATTTGAAGTCAGATTTTTTCCAGGATAGGATTTTTGTTTTCACTCCCAAAGGAAGCACCATAGATCTACCTAAAGGTGCTACTGCGATAGATTTTGCATATGCCATACATACCGAGGTTGGACGTCATGCCCTAAAGGCAAAAATCAATGACGAGCTAAGACCCATCACCAGCGGCTTAAAAACTGGTGACGTTGTAAAAATTCTTACACATAAGGAATCTTTCCCTGAGCTTTATTGGCTAAATTTCTCAAAGACTCATTTTGCTAAGAATAGGATTAAGGCCTATTTCAAAAGGGTTAGTAAGGAAAAGAAAATAAAGGCGGGTAATTGTATTTTGCAAAAAGAATTTGATATTGATGGGCTTGGACTCTTGAGGAACTTTAGCTTCAAGAAGCTTAGGGCTGCATTTCTCAAGCAGCATAATAAGAACTTCTTAGACTGGAATGAACTCTTTATAGCAATTGGTTCCGGTGATTTAAAAGCAAGTACTGTTGTACATGCTTTGACCCGAGCTAAGCAAAAAGCCGAGGAGAATGAAACTAAACTCTTTGGACTTTTTCGTAAAAACAAGACGGAGGGGATGAAAGTTGGTATCAAGATTGTTGCAAAGGACAGATTTGGACTTATGCAGGAGATTGTGAATATTGTTTATAAATATTCTCTTAATATGACCTATTTCAAGGGTTGGGCTTCAACTCTTTTGGATTATGCTTACTTTTATGCTCAGGTCACTCTGCCGGATCAGGAAAGTATTAGTAAAGTCTTTGATGAATTGGAGCAGATTGATGGTGTCATGTATGTAAACAGGGTTATCTATAAGGGCTTGTATCTATTTTATGCTGTGCTTTTTGCCACTGCCGCTCTATGGCTTTCCCATCCCTATATTTTGAATGCTCTTTTGGAATCCAATTACTTCAGAGCGCATAACTTACTTTCCACCGTTTTCTTTTACGTTGGGTTCTTCATGCTTTTGCTCATGGTTCTATTTGTTACACACCTTGCAAGAAAATATTTCCCGAGTGTTAGAAACCAAAAAAGACTGTGGATTATATCCTTCACAGTTTTGACAATTGCAATAGCTGCACTTATAGCTGAACTTTTCTATCTGAAAATGAATATAAGCTGGATTGCTCTGATGGGTGGAGTATTACTCCTTTATGTTTACCTTGGAATGAACTTTCGAAAAACTAAGTATTAAACTTAAACAGCATTACGTCTCCATCGTTTACTCCGTATTCTTTTCCCTCCAGTTGCATTAGGCCTTTTTCTTTTGCCTTGCTTTCACCTCCCGATTCAACGAAATGATGCCATGGGATCACTTCAGCTTTTATGAATCCTTTTTCAAAGTCTGTATGAATAGTTCCCGCTGCTTGTGGAGCCAGTGAATCTTTCCTTATAGTCCAGGCTCGTGTCTCCATTTCTCCGGATGTGAAGAATGTAATTAGCCCTAAAGTGTCGTATGCGGCCCTGATTAGTGCATCCAGTCCTGTACTATCCAATCCCAGTTCAGTTAAATATTCATTGGCCTCCTCCGGTGAAAATCCTATCAACTCTTCTTCCACTTTTGCAGATATTGGAATTACGCCTCTTGAGTCAGTCAGTCCAAGCATTTCGGCATATTTTTCCCTATCTACATTGCCAATTTCGTTTTCATGAAGATTGATAATGTATAGGTGCGGTTTCATTGTAAGTAAATGTAGGTCCATTACTTGCTCCAATTCATCAGGCGTGAGAATTATTTGATTTGCCAGTACTCCTTTCATCAAATGATCCATTATGTTTTCCAGTAGTGCTGCGTATTCTATTTTCTTTTTGTCTCCTGATTTTGAGTCCGATCTAGCCTTATCCAGCCTTTTTTCAAGTGTTTGAATGTCGGCAAGTAAAAGCTCCGACTCGATCACTTCTCGATCTGATTTTGGATTTATATCTCCGTGAACATGGGTAACATTTGAATCGTTAAAAACTCTTATAATGTGTGCAATCGCGTTGCACTCTCGTATGTTAGCCAAAAACTTGTTTCCCAGTCCTTCTCCCTGACTTGCCCCTTTTACAAGTCCCGCAATATCTACAAACTCGATTGCGGCAGGGATTATTTTTGATGACCCTGAAACTTCCGATAACTGTGAAAGCCTGTGGTCCGGCACTTCCACTATCCCCACATTTGGATCAATCGTGCAGAATGGGTAATTTGCCGCCTGTGCGGTTTTTGCTTTTGTTAGTGCATTGAATATTGTTGATTTTCCAACATTTGGTAGTCCTACTATTCCAATTTTTAGTGCCATGATTTAATTTCTTTTAATTCTGAAGCAAGAATCTGACCCTTTGCAGTTTTGTCTTCCTCTTGCAGTGGTGCATACATTAAATAGTTCCCCAATAAATGTCCAGCCGCTCTTGTTATTCTTCCTTCCTCCCCCATAGAAATGCAGATTGATTTTCTTCCCTTTTGTGACAATTTGTTCAGCAGGTCTATCATACGAATTGTATCTGAGAAGTCTTTGGCGAAAGTGGCGATTTTTACAATATCGGCTCCTTTTTGATTCATCTCTTCTATTATTTCATCTAAGTTCTCCGGAGTTTTCTCAAAATCATGGAAAGAAAGTATAAGCTCTGTGTTTGACTTCACTTTCTCTATCGTAGTTTTCTCAGTATCAAGGTCCAAGTCTATGTATTCCACATCAAAGCTCATCACTTTCTCAAGCTTCTCTATATCTCCAGTCGATTTGTATAGAAATTTCTTAGTTTTTTTTGAAAATATTTTTTCAAGATTCTCCATACTGAAATCTTCCAGGCTATCAAACCATATCTCCACGACGTCTCCCAGTTCTTGAGCTTCTTTGAGCCTGTTCAAGACCTCTGCTGTGCTTTTCTTGTTTATTGGAATGCAAATCATTTCTCTAGCTGTCTAAAATAAGTAATTCCAAAGTCTGTTTTGCGTTGTTGATATCTGAAAAGTTTGGATAGACCAATATGTGATGTATTCGCCTTAGATTATAGTAGACGAGTGATTTCAATTTGTTGTCGATAAGAATATTCACATTCTCTTTTTTCAGGAAATTTGCGAACTCCACAGGTTTTTTGTTCGCCTCACTCAACTTTTTTATGTAATGATTTTTTACTTCCCCATTAATAATTTCTGCGAATAGATATGCGCTTGTTTCCGGCAGTGTTGACGCTACCTTGCCATCTAGGTCACTCCCCTCTTTTATTGGCACTGCCACTTTAACCTTTTGTGATTGTGAAATGTGTGTGTAAATTGCAAAATCTTTTATGTATGGATTTAAATCTTTTATTTCCTCCTGCAAGAGATCCAGTTCCTCCCTTAAATCTTTTATCCCTGCAAATGGATTTATTTCCAGAAATGCTTCACCAAACACGAATGTTCCCGCCCTTCTGAGGCGAAGCTTTTTAATTTTTAAAACTAAATCCTTTTCCTTTCTTAGGACCCTCCTGATCTTTCTCTTTAACACCGGGTCACCCCAGTAGTCCAGAAGGAAGAATACGGATTCCTTTGTGCTCATAATTCCAACTTTCAATATTATTACTGAGATCATTGCACTTATTATGCCCTCTACGTATGGGATGTTCTGGTAATTCGCAATAATTGATCCAAGAATTGCTATTCCTGCAAATACATCCATTTTCTTATCTTTTGCGCTAGCTATCAGTGAAAGTGAATTTGCTTTTCTTCCAGCTTCCCCCAGTTTTTTTGAAAGTCCCAGTGAATGAATTATGGCAAAAATCGTTGTTGTTAAGGCAAGTGGTCGTAGACTTGCTTCTTCCACTGTTACCATAGTGTTTAAACTTTCCATAAAGATCCTGTAGCCGAGATAAATGATTCCAAGTGAAATCACCAGAGCCATGAATGTTTCAATTTTGTAGTATCCGTATTCAAAATTTTTGTCTGCGCTTTTTCTGGAAAGCCTTAGCCCGAAGTATGATGCCAGTAGTCCCAAAATATCTGCAAAGGTGCTGATCGCATCTGCAAGCATCACCGTCATTCCAGTCACTATGCCTGTAATCAACTTGATAGAGCCAAGAATCAACAAGTGTATGATGCTTTCCTTTGCTATTCTCTCTCCTTCTTTTATTGCGCTTTTACCCATTTTTATTGTAAAATCTTGATCGTATATTATCTGTTGAAAGAAGAAAATGAAAGTTTTAATTACAGGTGGGTCAGGTTTTATTGGTGCGAATCTTTCTGAGCGTTTGCTGGGTGATGGTCATGAAGTTTTTTGTATGGATAATTTTTATAGTTCGAATAAAAGCAATGTAGAGGACCTTTTGAGTAATCAGAATTTCAAGCTTATCGAGCATGATATTTTGAATGATCTTCCCGAGGATGTGCATGCTATGGATTTTGATCAGATATACCACTTGGCTTGTCCGGCATCTCCACCTCGTTATCAGAAGGATCACGTTTATACTTTGAGAGTTAATTTTGATGGAACTTTGAATATGCTGAATTTTGCTAAGGATGTGGCGGCGCGGTCTGGAAAAAGTCCGCGGTTTTTGTTCACGTCTACTTCGGAAGTTTACGGGGATCCGTTGGAGCATCCGCAGTCCGAGGAATATAGGGGGAATGTGAATCCGAATGGAATTCGCAGTTGTTATGATGAAGGAAAGAGGGTTGCGGAGAGTTTGGTCATGAATTTTTATCATGCCTATGGACTGGATGTAAAAATTGTCAGAATATTTAATACATATGGACCGAAGATGGACGCAGATGATGGAAGGGTTGTTTCGAATTTTATCATTCAGGCTTTGAATGGTGAGGACCTTACAATTTATGGAGATGGAAAGCAGACTAGGAGTTTTCAGTATATAGACGACCTTTTGAATGGAATTATTTCTTATATGGAATTGGATGAGGATTTCCCTGGGCCAATGAATATAGGGACTCCGGATGAATTTACTATCCTCGACTTGGCCGAGAAAGTTCTTGCAGTGACTGGGCTGGGTGCTGATCTAAAATTTTGTTCACTACCTGGGGATGATCCTCTTCAGAGGTGCCCAAATACTGCATTGGCAAAGCAAAAGCTTGGATGGGAGGCAAAAGTACCTCTTGATGAAGGGCTAAAGAAAACCATAGACTATTTTAGGTCTCAGGTTGAAAGGCAGGGTAAATAATAGTAATATTTTGGTATGAAAAATTTTAATAAGGTTTCCATTGTCATCCCCGTTTATAATGAGGAAAAGACTCTTGAGGAATTAGTTGAGGCTGTAGAAAAGGCAAAGATCCCTGAAGGGCTTACAAAGGAGATCGTGCTTGTGGATGATGATTCCCGTGATAATACGAGGGAGGTTTTGAAACGATTGGAAAAGAAGCATAGTGTTCACTACCACGAGGAGAATAGAGGCAAGGGGGCTGCGCTCAGGACTGGATTCAAGCAGGCTACAGGAGATATTATTATAATACAGGATGCTGATTTAGAATATGATCCTGGGGAATATATGAAGCTTCTTTCTCCCATAATTAAGGGACAAGCTGATGTTGTTTACGGTTCTCGATTTTTGGGTGCTGGTCCGCATCGCGTACATTTGTACTGGCACTATCTTGGAAATAAGATGCTTACATGTTTCTCAAATATGTTTGCGAATTTGAATCTGACGGATATGGAGACCTGCTATAAGGTTTTTACAAAGGATGTTCTAAATAAGATTCTCCCAAGGTTGAAGTCGAACAGATTTGGCTTTGAACCGGAGTTTACGGCTAGAGTTGCTAGAGCGAGATTCAAAATTTATGAGGTCGGTATTTCCTATCATGGTCGAAGTTATGATGAGGGAAAGAAAATTGGCTGGAGAGATGGAGTTGCTGCAATTTGGCATATTATCAGATTCAACCTGTTCAAATAATGAAGAAGTCCCTTTTATTTATTTTGTTGTTTGTAATTCTCGCATTCGGGGCATTTTTTAGGCTGTATCACTTGAACGATCAAAGTCTTTGGCTGGATGAAGGAGTTACTTATTACAATAGTAGTGCTGATAGCTTTGAAGGTGTTTGGGACAAGACCAGCAATCTGGACCAGTCACCTCCCGGCTATTATTTTATTATGAATGTTTTTCTGGATATTTTTGGTGAAAATGAATTTGGATTTCGTTTGATTCCTCTGATAATCGGTCTCCTTACAGTGCTATTTGTTTATCTGCTCGGGGCCGCCATGTTCAATACTGATACTGGCCTTTTTGCTGCGATACTTTTGGCAATAAATGAATTTCATATAGGATTTTCGATGGAAAGTAGGATGTATGGCCTTGTTGCCCTTTTGGCTCTTGTTGGATTTTTGTCTCTGTACAAAGCTCTTCAGCATGAGACGAGAGGCTACACATGGTGGACTGTTTTTGGATTATCTTCGGTTGCCGGCCTTTACACTCACAACTTTTATGTATTTGTGTTGTTGGCCTTTGCGTTTATCTTTTTGTTTCATATTTTGACTGTGGAGAAGATGCTAGGAAAAATTTTGATGGGTACTTTGACTGCTATTCTTGTTGTCGTTGCTTATATTCCATGGATTCCATCTTTCCTGAAGCAACTAGGTGTCGATAGGTATTGGCTCCCCCTAAATACTTTGTCCGACATGAAGGTGTATTTATTGGACTATGCTGGGGGAAATTTTATTCTTCTCTTGGCCTTTCTAACCCTTTCTGTCACTGCAGTTATTTGGGGGGTTGTTGCCACTAGATCTGAGGATTACAAGAAGAGTTTTTTGTCTATGACTTCGTTGATTATTTTTCTGATAATAGGCCTTGGTGCTCCCCTATTTTATTCTATGAAATTTGAGCCAATATTAAAGATTCGATATACGGTTTATATTGTTCCTGTGTTTATGCTTCTCACTGCTTACGGTCTCTATGCTTTTAAAAAGATGCATATGGTATTGCCGGCACTTATGCTCTCAGTCTTCATTTATTTTTCGGCACCATGGCAGGTCTCTGCTTATCCTATGGAATTTGGAGAAGATTTTAGAGGGCTGGTTGAGGAGGTGAAAAAGGATCCGTCTCCTGTCGTTGTACATAGTCCTTCAATTGCTCATGTAATAAATTTTTACAATAAAGATACTTTTGAGCTTTGGCCTTTCCCGTTTAGTGATGACCTAACTGAATACAATATTGACGAAAGCTTTAAAGGAAAATTTTTGGATTTGATCCGAAGATTTAATTCCTTCTATCTCGTTGTAAGTCATAGCCATGAAAATCCGTATGGCATGCTAAAAGTATGGAGCGATGGAGAATGTTTACAAAGCATCGACATCCCAATAAAAGGCATGGAAGTAATCCATTTCAAGAACTGTAAATAGGAAGTTTCTATACTTCTATTTCTATTTCCTTCATTACAGGTGCTTCGGCTGTTCGAATAGATTGATGTCTTCTATCTTTCCTAAGCCTAGCCATGTGCTTTTTTAACTGATTCACCAACCTATCTTTTGATAGGTCTACAGCCTTAGTTATATGATGACTTGCCTCTGAACTTACCAAGCTCTTAGTAGGAAGTGTTAGACAAAGTTCTACCTGGAAAGCATCATGCTTGGTGAACTTTTCAATTGTAGCGTTTAGAATGCTTGCATCCTCGGCAAACTTTGTAAGCAAGCTTTCGATAGCCGGACGTTTTTCCTCTACATAGTCAGAAAATTTCTGCTCCTCTTCTTTACTGAGATTCTTGTGAAAGAATGTGATTTCCATATGAAGGTTTGTTAAAGGATTGGATACAAATATAGCATTTTCTCCTAAATGATACAATATGTTGGTTTCACCCCTTGCTATTACTCTCGAGATGTGGTACTATATATGTGCAGTTGAGATAGAGACCTCGTGTTTCCGTTTCGATTGCACGCCTTCCACTTCTTTAGTCCTCGGACTCTAGGAGCGTGAAGACCCTCCGGTATTCTTTTGATAGCTTCGGCTCTCAAAATTATGCCGCTGAAAGGACCACTCGTGAACTTTTTAAGCCCACTTGTGGTCCTTTCTTTATGCCTGTATAATCGGCTCAATACCCATAAACTTAACTCCTATGGACGTCGATAAAATTCCTGTGATCGGAAAAATCAACAGATCACTAAACATGCTAATACTGAACTTTGTTCTATTGGCTGTTGTATTTCTTGTACTTGGAATACTGATTCCATTCTACCCAGCGATTCTGGATATACTTGTTGCGGCACTACTGATCGTTTCTGCAATTATTTTCATGAATATTGCATTTAACATTCACTCGCACAAAAAGAAATATCTAAAGTGGTTGGATAAGTAAGTTTTCCCTAGACTTTAGTGTTATCAAGAGTAAACTGCGTCCATAATTAGCTAAAGGGCTATGTTGACATATATCACCATTGGAATCTTTCTGCTCGCTTTCTCACTTCTAGTATTTGAGCTGTTTGATAAGTCTCTGATTGCGCTCTTTGGAGCCTTACTCATGATAATTGTTGGTATTTTGAGTCCTGAAGAGGCTATAGAAGCGATAGACTTTGATACGATATTGCTTCTTTTGGCGATGATGATACTGGTGAATATAGCCGCCAAGAGTGGCATATTTGCTTGGCTGAACATAAAGATAGCGGCTCTGACCAAGGGCAATCCCCTGGCGCTCTTTTTCTTCTTTTCATTGATTACCGCAATCTTTTCTGCATTTCTAGATAATGTAACGACAATCATACTTGTCGTGCCTCTTACCATTGAGCTTTTGCGTGGAATGGGACGAGACCCCAAGCCCTATATTTTTGCTGAGATTTTATTTTCCAATATAGGTGGTGCGCTGACACTTATTGGTGATCCTCCGAATATTATCATCGGTGGTGCTACAGGATTCAGCTTTTTGGACTTTGTTAGCAATCTTTGGATTCCTATTTCTATGGTTGCTGTTTTTACGATGTTCGTATTTGTTCTTTTGAATTGGAAAAAGCTGAAACCTATTAGCGCTAGCTTGGTGGACCTTTGTATTGCGAATATTCTGATAAAAAAGATCCGGCACAAGTTTTTGAAGAAGACTATGCACAGAGATTTTATCTTAAAAGTTATAGCGGTGCTTTTTTTGACGATAATGGGGTTTTTCCTTCAGCAGCAGATTGGACTTCCAACATACATCATCGCGTTCACAGCGGCTATTGTGTTGGCCCTGCTGACGGCCAAGAGGGTAAATATTCATGAGGCTTTTCAGTCTGTGGAATGGACTACCCTGTTTTTCTTTGCGGGGCTGTTTATAATGGTTGGTGGTGTAGAGAAAACCGGAATGTTGGAGCAGCTTAGTCACTGGGTTGCGAATTCGACGAACAATATTTTTTATCTTTCACTGATCGTTTTATGGGTTTCCGGGTTTGTTTCTATGGTTTTGGACAATATCCCCTTTGTGACGATTATGATTCCCGTGATTATTGGAATTCAGGCGCAATTCCCAGGTTATGATACTACGATTTTGTGGTGGGCCCTTTCACTTGGCGCCTGTCTCGGAGGGAACGGTACCTTGATTGGTGCTTCTGCGAATGTTGTGGCTGCAGATATGGCCAAAAAGGAAGGTGTGCACATTTCGTTTCTTAGCTATATGAAATTCAGTTTTCCGCTAACTATTGGCATGCTGCTTTTGTGTAGTGCTTATTTATTTATTAGAGTTGGATAACAATGCAGACAAAAATTGAATTATTTTCACAGTTGCTCAGAGAGCTAGAGGCCGATATCGGTACTAGAGATCTCTCTGATTTGGTTTTTGTGGCTCTTATTGAATCTATAAAGTCTTTGGATGTTAAAGATTCAAAGAAATTTTCTGCGGAATTTTCTAAGCTTGTTGATATTGTCACCCATACTGAGCCGAAATTTGGAATTCTAAATTATTACCTGACCAATCTTCACTGGGAGTTTGAACAAAATATTTGTACAAAGGACGTTGATGATAAAAAGTGGAAGAGGATGGCTATAAACAAGATTAACGCGATACTCAAGAGTATGAGAAAGCACAAGAAAAAGCTGTTCCATCATGCTGAGAAAATAAATGTAGAGGGCAAGACTATTTTGATTCATGATCATAGTCATACTGTACAAGATGCCCTTAGGTACTATAGAGGGCAGGGAAAGCATTTTAGAGTGGTTATTGCGGAACAGGACTATGAAAAGACCCATGACAATATTGAGTGCCTTCATGCTGCGAGGATTCCATTCCAAGTTGTTCCTGCATATATGATTTCTCATGTGATGGAGAGTATCGATATGGTTTTCTTTGGTGCTTTGACCCTGAAAGATACCATGCATTTTGTAATGTCTCCGGGGACTCATGGAGTAATTACGGAGTTCCATGCGGAAAAGGTTCCAATCTATGCATTCTTCGATACTTGCAAGTTTAGTTTGTGGAAATCAAAGAAGCGTGGGGAAATTTTCATTCACAAACATACAAGAAGCCACTATGCCAAGCCGATTGAATATGAGCGAATCAAATATTCTCATGATCGTGTGCCGATAAACTTGTTCAAGAAGATTGTTACGGACAAGGGTGTTTTTAGTCCGGCTGAATTGGAAAAGTTATACAAGAAAACTTTTGATGAATACGAGAAGATCAGGAAAAAGCATTAGCATTAGGCGACCAATAGATCCTGACCTTTTCATCTATTTCCTCTATTACCTGCGATCTCTCTTGTGGCTGCCAGTCCATCTCCCAATCTCCGGCTTCATTCAAAAATCCTGCATGTGCGAGTTGATGGTGAGTTCGACAAAGTTTTACCACTCCGTCGTGCGATTTGGTCAGTGCATATCTTTTCGAATGGTGGAATTCCGTAGCTAGCTCATTACAATCAGCTACACAACATCTATCATTCTGTTTTTCCTCCACTTCCCGCTTCTCACTGACCCGCATCTGCCGTGTGACTTTTACAATTTTCTTGGTTTTTCTTTTCTTTGGTTCATGGCTTTCTACTCCCTCCAGCAACTTTTTCAATACTTCCCCCATTGTCATCGCTCTACCTGCCTTTTTCTCAAGCTCATGTTTTAATTTCTTGAATTGAAATTCTGTCTCCTCATCAACTCTGAATTTCAGCATCGTCCTATCATCAAAATCGGCTCTATCCGCGCAAGGGGCATTGTCCCCTAAACTCATTCCAACTTGAATACTGCCCTTACTCAAGCTCACATCTCTGCATTGCTTCTCTTCTCCGGGGACAGATTTGAATTTTTTCACCAGCTTCTCCAAACCGGACTTTGTGCATCGATTCAAGTTCTCGATCCAGATCTTCTCAGTTTCCGGAGTCACAGCGCAGGCTATCACTCTCATTTTGCTCCATCCATGCACTCTGATTTCTTCCCACAACATCGGCATCTCTTCAAACTTCTCCCCCAATCTCAAAACTCGTCCGCATACTTCAAAGTTCATCCCCGCCACTTTAGCAGCGAATTCATAAATACTCTGAAACCCTTTCATCCTGTGTAAGTCTCTTCTCGCAACTTCCGGCAGATAGTAGGCGAATTCTCGCATCCATTTCCGAGCATTCCCCCCGCATTCCTGGCAAAGCTTATACAGTTCTCGATCTGAAATTTTCATAATATTTTCTTAGTGGATATTGGAGATTAATTGTATCAAAAATCGCCATCTCAAAACAGACCAAAAGCGCTCATGTATGCAACTATACAACACTTTTGCATAGGCTAGGATTGAGTAATGAAAAAATCGAGAGGCTGGAAGATTTTGATCGTGCTCGTGAACTTCTAGCTGAGAATTTTGCACTGCAATTCGTGAAAATTGTTTCTTCGCTCACAAGGAAAGATGAAGACCGAAAAGTAGACACAGAAAAAACTGTCAATTTGAAATTCGCATTAGGCTACTTCTCGAAGTGGAATGGAATATTGGAGTACATAGATTCCCCTAGAGCCAGTAGAACTAGGATAGGTATGATAAGAACAATTATCATGACAATAGTTCCGAGGTCTTTTGTTCTTTTGATGAGCCATTTGTACAAGAATATGAAAGCTGGCACCAATATGATGTATTGGAGGTCTATTAATAATATAACTCCCAGATCCCCTATTCTCATATGCGGGAATAAAAGGGGCAGTAAATAGTCTCCTAGAAAATAGACTATTGGATTTAGGGTTATCCACAAATATAGAATCCATCCTGGTTCATCAAATAGATACTCTAAGGTAAAAAGTACTATGCTGCTCAACAAAGTCAGCCCCGCTATCAGAGCGATCGCCAATATCAGAAGTTTTAAATTGATCTTCTTTTTCATTTGCCTTGGTAATCGAGATCAAACAGCAGGTCCATAGCTGTATTCCCAGCTAGTGCCAGAATTGAGACTATGGGGAGTAGAAGTAGTAATAATACAACTATTATTCCAAGCTCCTTTGCTCTTTCTATGAGTTTTTTGCAGAAATAAACTATGGCTGGCACCAATATTATATATTGGAGTGTTATTAGCAGTACTATTCCTATCCCCTCATTTAATTCCCCTACACTATCTACAAAGCTGCCCACTATAAAAATTATTGGATTTAGGATAATCCAATAATAGTAATAAAACTCGGGTACATTAGGCATCTTGAAAGCCACTGTGCTGCTCAAGAAAGTCAGCCCTGCTATCAGGGCGATCGTCAATATTAGAAGTTTCTTATTTATCTTCTTTTTCATTCTCAGTTTTATATTCCGGTGACTCGCAAGCTCGTCACTGGTGGTGCCGGGGGAGAGAATTGAACTCTCGACACATGGATTTTCAATCCATTGCTCTACCACTGAGCTACCCCGGCATATTTCAATTAATGCTGGGTCGATTTTATAGATTCTAAAATTATAAATCAAGTTTGCTTTTGAAGTTTTTCCCAATATACTTTTGACTATTACTCATTATAAAAAAATCCTATGGTAGATAAGAGAAAACTCAAGAAACTTGCGAAAATTATTGTAAATTATTCTATAGCTGTGAAAAAGGGTGAGAAGATTTTGCTTTCCGGCTATGGATTTGAGGGATATCCACTGATAAAAGAAGTCTACGCTGAGTGTATCAAGGCTGGTGCGAGTCAGGTGGAGGTTCGATTTTCAAAGAGTGAACTTGGCAGGGTGTTTTTTGAACATGCGAGCGATGAGCAGCTGAAATTCAAGACAAAACTGGATGAGAAAGTGGCTGATAGTTATGATGCGATGGTTCAGATTGTGGCGGATGATAATCCATACGAACTGAGTGGTGTTGATATAAAAAGGAGATACATTACCCAAAAGGCGCGTAAGAAAATCTCTGATATTCTGCACAAAAAGAGATGGTGTCTGTTTTATTATCCAAACCTTGCTTCTGCGCAGACTGCAAAGAAGAGTCTGGAGGAGTGGGAGGATTTTGTAATGGATAGTTGCATACAGGATTGGCCGAAAGAGGAGAAAATGCAGATAAAATTTATAAATCTGATGAAGAAAGTGAAGCATGTACGGATTACTGGTGAGGAAACTGATCTGGAGCTGTCTATTGATGGGCAGATCTGGAAAACCTGCTGTGGAAAGTGCAATTTGCCGGATGGGGAGATATTTACATCGCCTGTGAAGAATTCTGTAAATGGTGTGATTCGCTACAATATGCCAACTCGATATAATGGTCATGATTTTGACTGGGTGAAAGTTACTTTGAAGAATGGAAAGGTTGTGAAAGAGGAGTCGAACAACCAAAAAGCTTTGACTGAGATCTTGGACACTGACAAGGGATCGCGTTTTTATGGCGAATTTGCCTTTGGTTTGAACAATATGATCAAGGATCCAACCAGACAGATATTGTTTGATGAGAAAATGGGGAAAAGTCTGCATATGGCTCTGGGTAAGTGTTATGACGAATGTCCGAACGGCAATGATTCGAATATTCATTGGGATTTGATCTTTAAGTTCAAGCCGGCTGGTGCGCAGTTGTACTTTGATGGAAAAAAGGTCTATTCAAAGACGAAATGGATAGATAAGAAGTTTGCGTTTTTGAACTAAGATGTTATAATCAGGGCTTATCATTTTAGATATTATATGGGGATTGAAAGCAGAGGATTTTCTGGTCCTGAAACAAACACAAAGCTTGAGGCAGCGGCTCGTACTGCAGCAGTAGTTAGTTTACTTGTGGCGCAGGTGCTAGCTTCATCTTGTGCTCCGGAATATCGTACTAACAATAAAATAGTTGTGTCTGATGCTGGAACTGAGGATTCTGATGATGGTGGAATGGTGGAGGTTGATGCTGTGGTTGATGCAGGGCTAGACTCTGCTGACACTGCCACCGGTGATGTGGAAGTTGATGCTGTGATTGATGCAACTAATGAGGTTGTACTTTTGGTTTCTACTATTAGTGGACCTGATAGTTATGAAACTATCCCCTCGGGCGTAGATCATCTTGAGCTTGCCACTATTCAATTTAAGGCATCAGGTGGGACTATAGATGTCCACGGACTTGCAATGGGGAGCAGTGGAATTGGGGATGTTGATGATTTTAGTATAGCTCTTCATACTAAGCGCGCAGAAACTGGTGATTGGTTGCACCAAGAAACTCCATGGGCAGACTTTAGTATTGATGATCAATCAGCTCATTCTTTTTATGACACGGTATCCCTCACTGATGGTCAAGTGGCAGAGTTTTTGGTAGCTGCAGGTTTTAATTCGGATCTTGATGCCGGAAATATATATAATATTCATCTCGATGCTGATGATATTGATGCGAGTTCTGATGAGGAATTCACCATTGAGTATGATCAGGATCCAGCTGACCCTATCGGTAGCGTTACTATTACTTCAATTTCTTTTGGTGGGACCATTAATATTAGTGATGCGCCTATCCCCTTTTCTACGGTTGGGCCTGGGGAATATTCTGTTGTTCTGAATGCAGATTTGGATATATCCTTAGAGACTGATGTAGATTGTTACTTTCTGGTATTTAAGGACTGGGGATCTGTGTCGTTCTGGGATCTTTCGAATGTAAGCCTTTCCCAAAACTTTGGAGGAATGAATTTTCATGTTTTTCAAGATAGGTTTGGTGTAGTTATGAGTTTGGATGAACCTGTGCATATTAGCGGAGGTGAGAATGTTAACCTGCAAATGGAAGCTACCATTCCACAGGGAATTCCTGGAACTATTCATCTGAGGTTTTATTCTGCTGAATGTAGAGATACTCGTTATGGATTTTATGTTCCAAGTGTAGCTGGTCATAATGGAGAGACAATAACCATCGGCCCCTAACTCAACTCCAAAACGATAGGACAGTGGTCTGAGCCCATTACTTTGTTTAGGTGGTAGCAGTTTGCGAGTTTACTCTTGATGTTTTTTGATGCGAAGAAGTAGTCGATTCTCCAGCCGACGTTTCGCTCTCTGGCTGCTGTTCGCATGCTCCACCAGGTATAGTTGTCCGGTTCTTTGTTGAATTCGCGGAAGCAGTCGATGTATCCACGTTCGACTAATTTGTCGAGCCAGTCGCGTTCTATCTGTAGGAATCCTGATATGTTTTCGTTTGCCTTTGGTCTGGCAAGATCGATTTCCTGATGAGCTGTGTTGTAGTCCCCTGCTATGATCAACTTCTTCCCCTGTTTTACCAGTTTTTCAAAATATTCCAGAGACTTGTCGTAGAAATCCAGTTTGTACTTGAGTCTTTCCGGTCGAGCTTTTCCATTTGGGAAATATATATTGAAGAATATGAAGTCTCCATAGTCTGCGGCTACCATTCTTCCCTCCTCATCGAATTCTGGGACGCCAAAACCGTTTATCACCTCGATTGGTTGTGTCCTTGTGTAGATAGCCGTTCCGGAATAGCCCGGACGCTGCGCCGGATTGAAAAAAGTGTGGTAATTTTTTGGTGCCAGTAGTTCCTGGTCTAACTGATGCTCCATAGCCTTGATTTCCTGTAGGCCAAGAATGTCCGGTTTTTCTTTCTGTAGCCAATCTAAGAAGCCTTTTCGCTGAGCTGCGCGAATTCCATTTACGTTCCAGGAGATTAATTTCATATTCTATTTTCCTTTTATTTCCCTAGTTAAGAAGAAGCTTAGAATTGTTCTTATTGCCATTAAAATTGCTACTTTTCCTAGCTCATCATAAGTCGGGCTTATTACTGTTCGTATAATATCTGCTGCCAGAAGAAATTCCAAGGAAAGAACTAAAGATAATCCAAATTCATGCCGCAAAGTTATAAATTTTTCACGTTTTTTGTGATGTTTTTCCTTTGAATACTCTTTGTGTACTAGGTAAGATATGGCTTTAATAGCCCCCCAGGTAACAATAATCACTCCTACTAGTTCAAGTCCTAGGGCTATTTGCTCAATAATTGTAATTAGAAATTCGTGCATATTTATTTTTATTCCTAGTATTATTATACATTATTAGCGTGCTTACGTAAATGGCTAAGGCAATTAGTATTGGCTTGGAGATCTCCTCTAAGGTATACTCTCGCAGTCGCTTTAAAAAACTTTAACTCAACACTCCTATGGCGAAGAACAATAATAATAACGGTTTAATTCTGGCAATTATTTTTGCTTCAGTAATTATATCTGCTTCAGTTGTATTTTTTGCAATGCAAACGTCTGGAGGTGGCGTGGACAAAGATGAATTATCAGTAATGATCGAAGATGGTATCGAGGCATACATTGCAGGTGTTCAGGCTGAATACGATGCTCAGGCTGCTGCTCAAGCTGCTCCTAGCTTTGTTGATGTTGATATTGCTACTCTTGCTGATGACGATGCGTTCTTGGGAGATGCGAATGCGCCTGTCACAATTGTAGAATTCTCTGATTTTGAATGTGCATACTGTGCTACTTTTTATTCTAATGCGTATCAGGACATTAAGAGCAACTATATAGAGACTGGTAAAGTTAAACTTGTTTTTAGAGATTACCCTCTAGGTTTTCATGATGAGGCTTTTCCTTCTGCGTTGGCTACTGAATGTGCACGTGACCAAGCTGGTGACGAAGCTTTCTTTGGAATGCATGACAGAATTTTTGAAGGACAGGCAAGTGGTCTATCAGACGACAAACTCTATGCATATGCTGCTGAGCTTGGACTTGATGAGGCTAAATTTGATACATGTTTCAAAACTGAAAAATTTAAAGAGGAGATTTATGCTGATATGGCAGCCGGTCAAGGTTTTGGGGTAAATGGAACGCCCGGGTTTATAATCGGTGGTGAAATAATTTCAGGAGCTCAACCTTTCTCTGTGTTTGAGGCTGCGATCGAGAAACAGTTAGAGTAATGAACTTTGCAATTTTAAAAAACCTGGCTAATCCATCTCGCGCGTTAGTTGCGCTGGGGTCTGCTGTTCTGTTTTTTGATCTGAGCTATTATGCGATGGCATATTTGCCGGGCGAGAAAAATTTAATGTGTGTTATAGGTGCTGGGCTAACTACTGTGAATATGATCTTCAGTTTGATTTTGAGTTTGATGTTTGGAATTGTGGTTTCTGGAGTTGTCAGTCTGTATAAACAAAGGAAAGTTGGTCTTGCTGCTTCGTCCGCTTCGGGCATTGGATTCGTTGTTGGTGCCTTTACCGTTTTTTGTACTGCCTGTACCATTCCTGTTTTTACTGTTTTGGGAGCGGCTGTGAGCCTGAGCTTTTTTACGACATATGAACTCTACTTTAAAATCGTGAGCATGATATTGATGCTCTATGGATTGTATCTTTTGAATAAACAGCTAAAAGAAGAGTGTCAGGTTTGCAAAGTGTAGAGATAGTATGTAAATCTCACTCCATCTTCCTCATCTTCATCGAGTTTTTGCCTTTGTGAGAAATGCTGAGGTATCTCTGGGAAATAGGTATCGCAGTCATATGGTCTGTCCAGCTTTGTTATGTATAGACCTGTAGTGTAATGATGCTTAAGGCTTTCTTCGAAAATTTGTCCTCCCCCTATTACATGAATTTCTTCTATATCTTCATCCGCGAGTGCGAGTGCATCCTCGTATGAATGTGCGATAATCGCCCCCTCTGCTTTATAGTCCGGATTTCTTGTAAGGACTACATTTTTCCTGTTTGGAAGTGGTCGATATTTGTCTGGAATGGACTCCCAAGTAGTTCGCCCCATTATCACCATATTCTTTTTCTCCGGATCCGCCGTTGTGGATGTCAATTCCTTGAAGTATTTCATTTCCTTGGCCAAATGCCATGGAATGGTTCCGTCCTTTCCAATTCCATTCTCGCTATCAACTGCAACTACAATGTATACTTTGTGATTTGTCATACTGCTATTGGAAATTTGATAAATTTGCCGTGCTCGTAGTCTATCAATTCAAAATCTTCGTATTTTATGTCCCAGAATGGTTTCTTCTCCAGTTTCAGAGTTGGTAATGCCTTTGGAGTTCTTGTTAATTGCTCTTTCAGTCCTTCTATGTGATTACTGTAAATGTGTGCGTCCCCTAATGTGTGTACGAAAAACCCCGGAGTCAGACCGCATTCCTGTGCCATCATGACCAACAGTGCTGAGTAACTGGCGATATTGTATGGAACTCCCAATGCGATGTCTGCACTCCTCTGATATAGCTGTAGATCCAGTCTGCCGTTTACTACATAAAACTGAAAGAAAGCGTGGCATGGTGGCAAAGCCATTTTGTCGATGTCCGCAATATTCCATGCGTTGACTATAATCCTTCTGGAGTCCGGTTTGTTCTTTATTAGGTCGATTGTATTTTGGATTTGGTCTATATGCCCCTTCTCGTATTTTCCTTCATCCTCATTCCATGTAAATTTCTCCCAAAAACGCCATTGATATCCATATATCGGTCCGAGCTCCCCATCCTCGGCTGCCCATGGATTCCAAATCGGTGTGTACTGAGTTAGTTCGTCATTTATGTTGGTTGATCCTTTTAGGAACCAAAGTAGCTCTCGAAGTATTGCCCCGAAACGCACTTTCTTTGTTGTGACCATAGGGAAGCCATCTCTGAGGTCGTATTTTTTCTGTACTCCGAACACGGAAATTGTCCCCGTACCGGTACGGTCGGTTTTTGTCTCTCCGTTTTCTAGAACTTCCTTAACTAGGTCTAAGTATTGTTGCATGTCTTATTTTTATCTGATTATTGATTGGAAATCCCGTATTTTGATTTTACATAATCCTCTAAAATCGTCATAAACTGTTTTCCAATATCTTCGCCTGTGAGTGTTTTTGTGTATTTGCCGTCCATGTACACTGGTGCCATTTTATCTTCGTTCTTTCCGGGAAGATGAATTGCGATGTCCGCATGTCTGGACTCGCCCGGACCGTTTACTATGCATCCCATTACAGCGACTTTCATTTTTTCCACTCCCGGGTAGTCGTTTTTCCAGTCTGACATTTTGTCATCCACAAAATCGTTTATTTCTTTTGCCAATTCTTTGAAATAACTGCTCTCGGTCCTTCCGCATCCCGGGCAACTTGTGATCTTTGGTGCGAAATGTCGAAGCCCCATAGACTGCAAAAGATTTTTGCATGCTATGACCTCTGCGGTTCTGGCCTGTCCCGGTTCCGGGGTTATGGAAATACGAATTGTGTCCCCTATCCCCTGCTGAAGAAGTATTGCTAATGCCGCTGCAGAAGAAACCACCCCCTGCATTCCACTACCCGCCTCAGTCAGTCCTAGATGAAGTGCATATCTTCCACCCATTTTGTCTGAGAGTTCTTTGTATGTTGCGATTAGGTCCTGAACATCTGACATTTTTGCACTAAGGACGATTTTATTTTGAGGGAGGCCGAGTTTTTCTGCTACTGCGGCTGATTCCAGTACACTCTGCACCATGTCCTTGTCTGTTGACCCCCAATTCAATCCTATCCTCACAGCTTTATCGTTTTCTATCGCTATGGCAATCATTTTTTCAAAGCCATCGCCGGAATTTCCTGGGTTTATTCGATACTTGTCTAAAGCTTTTGCCATCTCAGGAAAATCTGTAAGAAGCTCGTGTCCGTTATAGTGAAAATCCCCTATGAGAGGTAGCTCCTCGTATCCTTTCGAGTCCAATATTTCGCGAATGACCGGTACCGCCTTTGCTGCGGCTTCATTATTTACGGTAATCCTGACCATTTCAGATCCTGCATCCGCCAATTCCATACACTGAGCTGCTGTCGCATTTGCATCCGCAGTATCTGTGTCCGTCATTGATTGAATAGCTACAGGATTTCCGCCTCCTATCTCTATTTTTCCTATTTTTACGATTGGCATGATTTGATAATTATCCGAGTCAAGATTCTATCATCAAAACCCTAGAAAATCGAGTACTGCTGAGCCTACTTCCTGCTTTTCTCCTTTGAATGGGAATGCATGCATTTCGAGGGCCGGGTTGAAGTTGAGTTCTATAATTGCGTAACTGTCAGCCTTGAGAGATTTCATAATCATGTCTACACCGCATATTTTCGCATTAACTAGCGCTGCGGATTGTAGTGCAATTTTTTTGTACAGCTCCGGCATCTTGTCTGTGATGTCGATGGCATCACCGCCTGTGGATACGTTTGAATTTTTCCTCAGGTATATGACTTTTCCTTTTTTTGGAATGGTTTTTACGCTTAAGTTCTGTTTTCTCAACTCCTCTTTCTCAACTTTCCCTATTCTCATTTTATAAATATTCTTTTCATGCTTGTTTCGAAGGTCTGCCAATTCTTTGATTGTGTGTTTGCCGTCTCCGGTAACATTTGCAGGATCTCTGCGAATAACTCCCACAACTTTCTTTCCCATTACTAGAAATCTATACTCTGCTCCCTTGATGTATTCCTCAACTATCACTTCATCATCATGTTCAAAGGCTTCTCTCACCTTATCTCCGAATTTCTTTTTTTCTCCCGGATCTATGAATGCGATTCCTATTCCGTAGTTTGTGCTGTTTGGTTTCACGACTACATGCATTTCTGAAAAATAGGCATAGTCCTCGATTGCCGCCTCCGCATTGTAGTATGTTCTGCCGCGTGGGACGCTTATGTCATTTTCCTCCATGATCTGCTTTGTGACAGTCTTGCTCTCCATTATGAGGTATGTCATGTATGAGTCTCTTGAAGTTTTTGTTGCCTGTTTTATGTACTCGATTTTCTTCCCCTTCTTTAGCCTTATGAAACTCGCCTTTCTATCAAGCACTTCCACCTTTATTTTTCTTTTCAATGCCTCTCGGATCACCAACTGTGTTGAAACTTCCATGTCCTTGTACCCTTCAGTATAGTATTCGCTCTCGAACTCTATGCGTTTTTGGTCCAGGAATGATTGATCCCTTGCCTCATCAAATTTCTTCTGAAGATTTTTTGGTATTTTTTCCGCCTTTAATGCTTTCTTGTGTTTTTTTGCTAAATTGAGCCCAAATTCGAGTAGGCTTTTTTGCTTCTTTATATCTGCAAGGATAATTGCCGATGGTGTAAGCTCCGGATCCTCTAATTTCGCCTTCTGTCTTGCCAGATTTTTTACGTAATGACTTTCTGTGAAGTTCTTGTCCAAAGACTTCGCAATCGGTGCAAGTTCTTCAAAAATTTCCTCCGCCCAGCCTCTCATTTTTATCTTTTTCTCATTGCGACGTAATTTTAGATTTTTATTTCGTCCATTGAGCGCAACCTTCATCTGATTTTCGTTCACTTCCTGATGTTCATCTTTGTCCAGTGGCGGACTCTCTTTCAGCAGACAATATATGCTCAAGAGGTTTAGGAAGCAGAGTTGTCCCCTGTGAACCCCTGTTGGATTGTATGGATCGTTGTCTACCGAACGTATTTCCAGGTAGTCGACTCCGTCTTCTGTTGTCGTTTGTTTTGGTCTGATGGTTGCGTAGAATTCGTTTTCCAGTTGGAGAATGTTTGCGTTGAGCTGCTCGCCAAGTTTTTTGTATTTTGGCTTTACGGTTGTTGTCGCTCTCTTTAGATCTGCCCTGTATTCCTCCAGGCTGTTGAATGAGATTGCCAGCTGAGCCTGTACTTTGCTGTAGTATCCGAACTCGCTCATTCTGAGTGAAGTGGCGTACTTTCCGTAATATGTGTCTTTTCCAAGTTTTTTCAATTTTCTACTCTTCTTTCTCAGGTAACTTTTGTCGATTGCAGGTGTTGCGCCGAAAAGATATGTATTGATCCATCCAAATCTTCTGAAGTTTCTGAGCATTTTGAAATATGACTCTGTCTTGAATTGCTTTTTGTCCTGTTTTTTTCCGTATTTTTTATATAGTAAGTCCCAGAATTCTTCTGAGAATGAAAAATTGTAGTGAATACCCGATACTGTTTGCATTTTTCTTCCATACCTCAATCCTAATCCATTTCTGTATAGTGTTTTTTTCCTTCCTGTCAGAGACTTTCCATATCTTGCTAATGGAATTTCATAGTCTTTCTTTGGAAGTCTTGTTGGTACGCTAAGTGGCCAGAGAAGTTCTGGGCCGATGTTCTGACTTGTATAAATTGTCAGCTCCCTCAAAAACTCCAGCACTCTTTTTTCCTGTATGAATGGTGGCGTGATCAACTCTATTTGTGACTCTGAAAAATCAGTAGTTATGAATGGGTTGGTGAGTGCTTTTCCCAATCCTTTTGGGTGTGGACTTTGCGAAAAAGACCCGTCCATGCCGACTCTCAGCCTTTCGATTTCCAAGCCATGCGAAGAATTTTTCAAAAGGCTATATGCCTCCTTCTTAGCAACTACTTCCAGTATTTGTTTAAAACTCCAAGGCATTATTATTCTTTAGTTGCATCTAGCAATTTCCCTTCCTGATGCAATTTTTCTATATCCGTAAATCCCCCTAGACACTTATCCCCTACAAAAATCTGTGGAACAGTCATCAGGCCGGATTTCTCATGAAGTTCAGTCATTTTTTCAGGACTATTTGTTATATCCACTTCGTTATATGGAATTTCCAGAGAGCTAAGTAGAGTTTTTGCCTTCGTGCAATATGGGCAATAGCTTTTTGAATAAATTGTAATCATGAAAGTTTTTGATTAGAAATTTCGTATATATTATCGAGGGTTTGAGTAGAAGTTTCAAGTAATATTTATCACTTGATTCTATAGGGGTCTTAGCATTAATCTGTATACACTTATATATTTTTAAACTAACTTAGATATGGATGAGAACATGATGAGAAGGTGTTGTGAGCAAAAGTTACAAATTGGAAAAACTGTTCCTGGTGTAAAGCTTGAAGGTTACTACAAAGGTGAGATGAAAGATTTTTCACTCGAAGATTACGAAGGAAAATGGATTGTACTTTTCTTCTACCCACTTGATTTTACTTTTGTATGTCCTACTGAGGTTGTGGGAATAAGTGAGAGACATAGTGAGTTTGAAGAGCTTAATGCTCAAGTACTTGGAATAAGTGTTGATAGTGTTTTCTCTCATGAGGCTTGGTGTAAGGAATTGGGAGACTTGAACTACCCACTTCTAAGTGATCTTACTAAGCAAGTTAGCCGAGACTACAATGTTCTTTTGGAGGACAAGGGAATGACTACACGTGCTACTTTTATAATTAGCCCGGATGGTATTTTGAAGAGCATAATGGTAAATGAACATGATGTTGGTCGAAATGTAGATGAGCTACTTCGTGTAGTAAAAGCATTTCAGACTGGAGAATTATGTCCTATGAATTGGAAGAAGGGTAAAGAAACTTTGGGAAAAGCTTAAATAATTTAATCCAAATAAAAATGGCGAAAGTAAAATACACAAACACAGGCGAAGAAGTTGAGGTTGAAAACGGCACGTCGTTGCAAAAAGTTACGCAAGACAAGGGGTGGCATATCCCGTTTGGCTGTGAAGATGGTCTCTGTGGAACTTGCGTTGTGAAAGTCACTGAAGGCAAAGACAATCTAAGCAAGGTTGAAGAGAAGGAAGAGATGACTCTTACTGCGATGGGTGTCTTTGATGGTGATCACAGACTGGCTTGTCAATGCAAGATCGATGGTGATATCACTATAGAGACTCACTAATAAATTTTCCTGAGAAAGCCAAGTACATGAGAGTGTTGAAAACTATCAGCGCTGTTATGAGGAGAATTATTTTTACTGTTTTGTTCATGTTGCAATTATACATAAAT
>JAUUZY010000051.1 GCA_030592015.1 Candidatus Peregrinibacteria bacterium
ACCGGCAATCTTTCCACCAATTCTTGCAGCATCTTTATTTTCTGTAAACCCTTTAGCATCTTTCGCTCTTGCAACTTTTGTGGTTGATGCCTCTCCTAGCATTGAAAAAATCAATTCAAGGTCAGTCATGTGATCTCTGAGATTTTGTCTTTTCAATCCTTTTATTTCTCTGTATTGAGATCGAGTTAGCCCAAATGTGGCTTTTGATATTTCTGCTGTTAAAATCGCATATTCAATTCTTTCTTTTACTCCTCGTTTTTCCCATTCATCCGTTAATTCATCACGAATTGCAATACTTCGCATTCTTTTTTCAATCCATTCATCTGAATATCCCTTGTCTTTATAAATCTCTCTCGTCCGTTTTGATGCTAGTTCAGGATTTTCAATTTCTTCCAGTCTTTCATAGCCTACCTTTGCCAACCAACGTTTGAATGGTTCTGCTTTTGGCGATGGAATAGATTGAATTATTCGTAATAGTGTTTCTGTATCTGCGATTTCCGTCTCTCGCATTTTGCCATCTCTAGCTTGCATTTTCAATTGTCGACAATTTGTCGACAGTTCAATTCCTCTTTCTCTTTCTCTTTTTTTTAGTCTATACCAGTAATCCCTTGGTTTAGCACTCTCTGCCAAAATCTCAATAACATCAACAATGGCAAAAAACCACTTTTTATCCTTATTATCCCAATGGGTTCTAACTTGTTTTGTCTGAAATAATTTAATATTTGCCATACTGATATCCGTTCTTTTATAGTATCATCAAAGTTAAAAGAAAGTCCGTGAGTATTGTTAGATCATTTCATTTACAAATCAAAATATCGGCGATTCCAAATCGGCTCCTCTTATGTTGGGTAACGAGTCAATACCCGAATACTTTCGGGTATATGACGTATAGTTGATGTTCGTTAAAGGCTTGCAAATCAATTGGTGGTAATTGAAATCTAATGTACTCATTCTTTTAGAGAAACTTCAAGTTTTGTTATTTGTTTGATAACCCTAGATTGTCCAAAGGATTCTTAATCTGGTCTATCCCTTTGGTGGTTATATGAGTGTAGATTTGAGTGGTCTTAGGACTGGAATGACCAAGCAAACTCTGTATATACCTTATGTAAGTGCCATTTTCTAATAAATGAGTAGCAAAGGAATGACGCAATGTATGAAGCGTTACCCGGCGCTTTATCCCTGCGCTGTTTGCAGCCTTTTTCAGCACAAGTTGTGCACTTCTTTCTGAGTATTTGCCTCTGTTTTTTATATATATGCATATCATAGTGTATTATGGAAAATATTTCTTCACTATTTTTGCATCTTATGAATCTGATAGAAATTTGGAGGAATCACAGCAAAGATGATCCTATTGCGAATAAGAAGTTCCTGGCTAAACTAGCTAAGTCTAAAAATAAGAGCCTGAATGCTCTGGCCGATGATTTGCATGAAGAAGTTTTTGAAGAAATTGATTGCCTCGATTGTGCAAACTGCTGCACTAGTATCCCTCCAATCATCAATGAAACAGATGTGAAGCGGGCTGCTAAGTTCTTGGGAATGAAACCGGCAGATTTTAAGGTGCAGTATGTGCGTATTGATGAGGATCAGGATATGGTGATGAAGACCTCTCCGTGCCCCTTTCTGGAAGATGATAATAAGTGCTTCATCTATGAAGGCCGACCAAGAGCTTGCCGCGAGTATCCACATACTGATAATCATGAGTTTCTGAAACACCTGAAGCTACACCTGCCTAATGCTTCATACTGTCCGGCAGTGTATCATATCCTGAAAAGAATGCGTGAAAGAAAGGGATAAATAAATTCCTGCTACTTCTTGTTAATTTCTGCTACTTCTTTTTGTTTCGTCTGTTGAAGTTCTTATCTCCACGGGTCTGTGGTTTTTTGTAGATTTTCTTTTTGCGTAGATATGAACCACCTTGATTGGTTTTCTTATTCTTGTCTTTCTTCTCGTGAAAAGCTGGTCCTGTTTCAACTTTTTTGAAGTTTCGATTCGGATTCTTCTCAAATACTTCCGGACGTTCAGCAGGAATCAAATCTTGTGATACTTCAACTCCTTCTGGAAACTCGATTGTAGGGATTTGGTAATCCATCAGCTTTTCAACAGCATCTTTGGGTGCTTCTTCCATTTCAGTATAAAATAGAATCGATCGCCCGGCTTCTTCAGCCCTTCCTGTTCTACCAATGCGATGCATGTAGTTCTCTGGATAAACTGGGACATCAAAACTGACAACATGAGATATTTTATCAAGATCTAAGCCTCTTGCGATTACATCTGTGGCGATAAGTATCCTGTTTTTTCCGGAATCAAATTCTTTGACTGACCTGATCCTGAAGTTCTGACTCTTGTTGGAGTGAATAATCCCCATCTCGCTCCCAAATTCTTCCTCCAAAGTTGTAAAAAGCCGGTCAGCATTCTTCTTGCTGTCAACAAAGACCAATACTTTCGTATAAGAATTCTTATCTGCAAGTAGAGATGCAAGCAAGTTGGCCTTTGTGTAGAAGTTCGGAACTTGATAGACAGATTGTTCGATGTTCTCAAGCGGAGTTCCACTTAAAGCTATCGAGATTTTTATGGGCGTAATGAAGAAGTCATCAATCAGTGCATCAATTTCCTCTGTCATGGTAGCCGAGAACATCAAATTTTGTCTTCGCTCAGGCAGATGGTCAAAAATGTTTGTTAGTTGGAACAAAAAGCCCAGATCGAGCATAACATCTACCACATCAATCACTAATTTCTTGACAAGCTTTAAAACTATAGATCCACTGATTATCAGATCATAGAGTCTTCCTGGTGTCGCCACAAGAATATCACATCCTTCAGCAACCGCAGTTTTCTGTGTGTTGATATTGGCACCCCCATATACACCCAGAACCCTGACATTCATGTATTCTATCAGGCTCTTAACTTGCTCAACAACCTGCAAAACCAACTCACGGGTAGGTACCAGAATCAAAATTTTGGGATGGATCTCTTTTGAGAATTTTAAATCACGCAGAAGAGGAAGAATGTAAGCAAAAGTTTTTCCCGTTCCGGTTTGAGCAATACCAACCAGGTCTTTTCCCGATAGAATAGGAGAGTATACCTCTGCCTGAATTGGAGTGGGTTTTTCAAACCCCATGTCAGAAATAGCTTTCGCTACAGGTGTCGCAAGATTTAAATCGTCAAAAAGAATCATCACATAAAATTTTGGCAAAGATAAATGTTCTTATCACAATATTCCTTATACGCTGACTTATATGCCGATAATCGACAAATCACCAGGTCTGAAGCTCTCAGAAACCAACTTGCCTTTCATCAGAATTTTAATTTCTTCAGTAAGTCGTTTGATCACCCGCTGCTTAGCATAGGGTCTATAATATATTAGGCTCACCTCTCTTACGGGGAGAGGGGCATTAAAAGACTGAGTCTTTCTTTTTCGTTCTGACGACATACGATGATAAAACAACTCCGGTATCAGGGTTATTCCACCAAACTCGTCGGCGATATTTAATAATGTTTCAAAAGAGTTGGCCTCAAATTGTAAATTGTCTGGCATGTCATCCTTTTTATCCAGATTACAAATATTAATGGTTTGATTTCTAAAACAATGCCCTTCTTCAAGTAGCCAGATTTTTTGATTGTTCAAGCTGTCTGGTAAAATGTATTGATTCTCATTATGAGCTACACCATATACCATCATGGCTTCATAATAGAGTATGTTTTCTTCAATTTGATCGTACTCAAGAGGAGTTGCCAAAATTCCAAAATCGAGAGAACCCAACTCCAATTCCTTGATCAGGTTGTCAGTAGTTATTTCATGAATCTCAATGATCAGATCAGGATATTTTGTGAGTATTGGCTTCAGTATCAAAGGAAGTAGAGTATTTGCAATTGTAGGAATGATACCCATTCTAACCCTGCCATCGATGGTGTCATGTGCAGATTTAGAGATTTCAACCAATTGTTTAGCGTGATGAATTACTTTCCTGGCTTCACCGATAATCTCAATTCCACAATCTGTCGTTATTGCTGGTGATTTTTTGCGATCAAAAATTACGATGTCAAGTTCTTGCTCCAGTTTTTTGACCATGGCACTCAGTGTTGCCTGAGTCACGTAGCAATGCTCCGCAGCCCGACTGAAATTTTTGTAGCGGTCAACGGCAATGATGTATTCCAGTTGTTGTAAATTCATAATATAGACAATATCTATAGCAAATATAGAAAATATCAGTTTGATCTATTGCGAAAGTTGCCGTAGATTTGTCATGACAAAAAGAAACAATAACTAAAAACTTAAAAATATTACAAGATGGAAGCACAAGAAAATCAAGTTTACTCAATGCCAAGAATTGGAGACATCGCTCCTGATTTTGAAGCTGTAACAACTACAGGAAAAATGAAATTCTCTGAGCATATCAAAGGGAAATGGACCGTATTATTTTCTCATCCGGCAGATTTTACTCCGGTTTGCACTACTGAAATGACTGGTTTTGCATTGCGCAAAGATGAGTTTGAAGCACTGAATACCCTACGAGTAGGATTAAGTATCGACAGTATCCACGCACACCTTGGATGGGTAAATAATGTAAAGGAAAAAACAGGAGTGTATTTCGACTTCCCGATTATCGCTGATTTAGACATGAAAGTGTCAAAAATGTATGGAATGTTGCAGCCCAATGAAAGTGAGACAGCAGCTGTAAGAGCGGTATTCTTCATTGACCCTGAGGCAAAAATCAGGCTAATTATGTACTATCCACTGAATGTTGGACGTAATATGGATGAAATTTTGAGAGTTTTGAAAGCCTTACAATTCTCAGATAAACATGAGGTTGCAATGCCTTTAGATTGGACACCAGGTGAGAAAGTAATTGTACCTCCACCAAAGACGCTTGATGAGATGAACGAACGCTTGGCCGATGATTCAATTGATAGGATTGACTTCTAT
>JAUUZY010000030.1 GCA_030592015.1 Candidatus Peregrinibacteria bacterium
GTAGTTTTGGGCTGGTGAGTCGGCAATCGCGACCAACCGCCACTGTTTTTACGTCGTATTTTTCTTTTAAGAATGTTCCTGCTCCTTTTCCTATTAAATATACTGATTCTTCAGTTAGGTCTACCGGCTTTCCCGTGGCGTCGTCGGCGATTCCTCTGATGTCGTATGCTCTGAATATATGGTGGTTCATAGGGGGGAGTATTAGTATTTATTGTTATATTTTGTTGTATCTATTGTGTGTTGAATGGTTTGTAGTCTTTTTGGCAAATCCCATTCTTTGAGTAATTTTGATACTGCCGGTGGGACCATTTTTTCCCACTCTTTTTCTTCCACTATTGCTTGTCGTACTTTTGTGGCGCTTAGATTTAGTTCTCGATCCAGTTCCACAATTTCAGGTCCTATTTTTGATTCGCGATGTAGTTTTGAATATTTTCCTTCGTAGCATGCTCTTACCGTTTCAGATCCGGTATAAATTTTTGTGTATGGTGGCACGTAGATATTGATGTGGTTTACCCAGATTGCGTAGTTGTTTACGTTTCTTATTGGAATGATGCAGTATTGTTTTGGAGTAATACCCGCTTCTTCAAGGCTTGCCTCTATTATTTGAAAACGTTCACTTGCTGTTAATGGGTTGCCCGGCAGGAAGTTTTTTTCGGCACTACCAATAGCAATGATTGCTCTTTCATTTTCTTTTAATATTTCTTTGATGATTAGTAGATGCCCGTTGTGAAAGGGCTGAAATCTACCAACAAAAAGTGCTGATTGCATAGTTTGATATTAAGGGTTTTGTTTACGATTTTGCAAGTATCAGAAATGGAGGTACGAGTTTGTGCTTGTTTATCTCTATGAGTCTGAATATTTTGTGTACTGAATTTGGATTTAGTCCTTTGTTTATCAGCTCGTCTTTGCTTAGCCCTTTTTCTATTTGTTTTAGAATTATGTCGATTTCTTTGTATGTTATTCCGAGTTCACCTTCGTCTGTTTGTCCGACATAAAGTTCTGCTGAAGGAACTTTCTCGATCAGTTCGCTGGGTAGTCCGAGATGTTCTGCCAGTTTGTATACGTCTTCTTTGTAAAGATCTCCGATTACGTCTATGTCTGCTGCCAAATCTCCGTATTTTGTTCCATAACCGATTGCCAATTCTGTTTTGTTTGAGGTTCCGATTACCAGTGCATTTCTTGTATTTGCGAAGTTGTACAGTATTGTCATTCGTATTCTTGCTTTTATGTTTATTTGGGCAAGATCACTTGGTTTCCACGGTAGAGTTAGGTAGTCAGTGAGGAATTTATTTATTGATATCGTGTAGTGTTCTACTTTTAGAAAGTCGCAGAGGCTTTTTGCGTGAGCTGTGTTTTCTTCGCTGCTTACCCCTTTTTCCGGCATTAGCAGACTGACTACATTTTCTGCTCCCAGGGCATCTACTGTTAGTTTTAGTGAGATTGCAGAGTCGATTCCTCCGCTTACCCCTATTACAGCTTTTTCAATACCGGCTTGTTTGAAGTATTTGTGCGTTCCTGCGATTATTTTTGTATAAGTGTTGTGCATAATTTTTGTTAATTTGACTAAATTATAAAAGGTTTTTGAGTTATTGAAAGAGCCGAGCTATAAATGAGATTGATTTTTGTTTCGATCTGTTATGCTTGATACTTTTTTAGTGCTCTTTTTATGTCCATTTCTTGTGCACGTTTTTTGAGATCGCCTCGTTTGTCGTGAAGTTTTTTACCTTTGCATATCCCGATTTTCACCTTTATCAACCCTTTTTTAGGGTATAGTTCTAGTGGAATTGCAGTGGTTCCTGTCTGAGAAATTGCTTGGTCTATTTTGTTGATTTCTTTTTTGTGTAGAATTAATTTTCTTTTTCGGCTTGGGTCATATGTATTTCTGCTTGAGTGTTTGTATCTGGAAATATGTACTTCATTCATGAATGCTTCTTCATTGAAAACATCAACGAATGCGCCTTTTAGATTTGCATGGCCGCTCTTTGTGGATTTTACTTCATCTCCGTTTAGCACAACTCCTGCCTCGTAGGTGTCGAGGATTTCATAGTCGTGGTATGCCTTTTTGTTTTTTGAATAGGTCACGGTTTCTTGGTTTTATGCTGGTTTTTTTGGAGGTTAATATACTCGACTAGGCGTTATAAGTCGAAATTTACTTTGTCTCCGACTTTTATTCCGTGTTGTTGTGTAAAACCTGCGTTTACTTCTATTACATAATTTCCTTTTTCTTCCGGTGTGTATCTTGGGCAGTCCTCTGTTTTACATGGAACTGCTTGAGCGATGTGGACTATGTTTAGATTTTTGTCTGCCCATATCATGTCGAGTGATATCAATGTGTTTTTCATCCAAAATGAGTGATATGCTTCATCATCAAATACGAAAATCATTCCTTCATTTTCAGGAAGTCTTTCTCTAAACATCAGACCTTTGTGTCTTTGGTCGTCTGTTTCTGCCACTTCTGCTCTGATGCAAATACTTGGGAAACATATGTCTACTATTTTGTGTGCCTCTTTTTTCTTGTCTTCTATAGTTTCTGGGAATTTGTAGAACATTGCCATAATAATGAATGCGCTAAAGAGTAATATTTTTAGATTCTTCATGGATTTAATTTAATATCCAGATAGAAAAGTTCAGGATTACTGAAAAAACTATCCATATAGAATATGGGATAAGTAAGTTTGCTGCACGTTTGTCTATTTTTGCGAATAAAGCTATGGATAGAATGATTGTGATTAGCATGATTATGGCGTCTGTCAGTGCTAGAAAAATTTCCTGCATGCTGAAAAATGTAATTGCCCATATTCCGTTGAATAGGAGATGTGTTATGAAAAATGCTATAGCGAATTGAACCTTTTTTTTCTCTACTCCTTTTTGCCAAATCATATAAAGGGAAATGCCCATGAGAGTGTAGAAAATAAGCCATATGTTGCCTGATAGCCATCCCGGAGGATTAAAAAAAGGTAAAGTTAGCGATGCATACCATTCCAAGGATTCTGCTGTGATGCTGGATGCGGCTACCAAGCCGATAGATTGGCACAGTAGAATTGCTGCTACGAGTTGTAGGATTTTCTTTATTTTCATCATTTTTATTATAGATGATTCTTTGTTAGAATTGAATGTTTTGTGCAATGGGGGCCGCCATTACCTTGGCGGAGAGAGGGGGATTCACCCTCCGGGCATAAACATCGAATCTCTTTCTCCACTACGCAGGGCTGCTTTTGCAATGGGGTCCGCCTCTTGATGAAGGAAATTTTTTACTCCTGGCCGTCGTAAAATTTCTCTCATCAAGCCCTGTACTCCAGGTATGCTAAATTCGCATACCATTCCGTTCCGGGACGGCTACCTCGCCATTACCTTGGCGGAGAGAGGGGGATTCGAACCCCCGGTAGGTTTCCCTACACACGCTTTCCAAGCGTGCGCCTTAGACCACTCGACCATCTCTCCATTTTTCTGAGCTATAATATACTTTTGAGTTCCTTTGCCAATAGTACTTGTAGCTTTTATGAATTTGTGGCAAATTTGTTTAAAGAGTTAACAAAACTTTTGTGATAAATGATCCTATTCAATTCGTAGCATTCTTGGTTGCCCTAATTATAACTTTAACGGTGCATGAGGCTTCTCATGCTCTTGTTGCTTACTATTTGGGTGATCCTACAGCCAAAATGAGGGGACGACTGACATTGAATCCGATTGCTCATTTGGATCTTATGGGAAGTATAATTTTTCTTGTGACTCAGAGGATTGGTTGGGGAAAGCCTGTTCCTATAGATCCCTCGAATTTTAAGAATCCTACCAGAGATAGTGCTTTGACTGCTTTGGCCGGTCCGCTTTCGAATTTTATTTTGGCCTTTGCAATTGCTCTTCCGCTGAAGTATCTAGAGCCATATATGCCGGGTATTATTACTATGATTTTTTGGATGGTTTTTCATACCAGTATTTTTCTTGGAGTTTTTAACCTGTTTCCATTCCCTCCCTTGGATGGTTCAAAGATTTTGGGATTAATTGTTCCGCGTAGTTTTCATGCAAAATATGAGAGTTATCTGCGAAATGGGACCAGATATTTTGTTGTCATAATCTTGATTGATGTTTTTATTCTGAGTGACTTTCTTGGTTACTCTGTTTTTGGCTTTGTTATGCAGTATTTGCATGAAAGGATTAGTATGGTTCTTCTTTTAGGTACATGATCTAGTATGTGATGAGACCTTGATAACACGTTATATTGTGTTGTGGGTAGTCCCTGAATGGCTTGTTTAAGCCCTTTACAATCGTTGTTTCGTTCTATACTATAGAAATCGCTCTACTCTGATTCGTCAGAGTCTTGTACTACTCTCTCTATCATCTCGACCTTGGGACCCTAATATCACTTCTGGTTGCGGCTATAAGCTGAAGGATCCCACCTAAATTTCAGGGGGTCAGTGTGCGAAGAAATTCAGCGGCAAAGTAGAGCAACTAAATTAAAAAGAGCCTTAGAGATAATGGGCTTTTTTTACTTATGAGGATAGTTACGCTTGAAATCCGTCTTTAGCTGTGTAATATTTGTGTAAACTAAACGTGTAGTTCTATAATTTAATCTCTAGTTATGAAAAACACAATGCGTCTACTTTTCTTAGTTACTATTATCAGCGGTCTACTATTTACTGCTTGTGCTAAGGAAACTGAAGAGGTGGTACCTGCTGCTGACGGGAATACAACAGATGTAAATCTTACAATCGGTGGTGGAGCTGATGATGTAAACACAGATGTTGGAGTTACTATCGGAGGAGAATAATCGGATTCTTGACTTTTCAAGGGGCTTGGAATAGTGTTTACTTGTTTTATTTATAATTTATTTTATAGCTATGAATACGTTAATAATTGTTTCAATGGCCCTTGGAGGTCTTTTTAGTTTTCTTTTTGTACTTGCCGCTCTTTGGAGAGTGGTTGTTTCCCCTGATAAAGTTCATGTTGTTCAGAGGAGAAAGAAAACTATTGTTTATGGAAAAGGGACAAGTACTGGAAATGTTTATTACAAAATTCCTTCTTGGATTCCTTTTTGGGGTGTGGATTATAAGTTGATGCCTGTGTCTATTTTCAAAATTCCACTAGAGGGATATAGGGCTTATGATAGTAAGAAAGCTCCATTTAAAGTCGATGTGACTGCGTTTTTCCAGATTAATGCTGAGGATTCTGCACAAGCTGCCCAGAGAGTTTCGAATTTCCAAGATTTGGTAAATGAACTTTTGGAAGTGTTGAGAGGTGCTGTGCGAAAAATTCTTGCTTCTAATGAGATTGATAAGATAATGACAGAGCGATCTATACTTGGTCAGTCTTTTTTAACGGAGGTGAGGTCACAGGTTTCCGCCTGGGGCGTGAATGTGTTGAATATTGAGTTCATGGATATTTCTGATGATGATGGTGGTGACGAGGCGATTATTACTGCGATAATGAAAAAGCATTCTTCATATATTCAGAGAAAATCTGATGAGGAAGTTGCTATAAATGAAAAGGAAGCTAAGGTTGTACAGATTAATGCCAAGAAGGAAGCGGATATCGAGGAGATAATGGCTTTGGAGGTGACTGAAAAGAGGGATGCTGAGAGGAAGCAGGCTGTTGGAGTTGCGGATGAAAAAGCAAATCAGAGTATTCAGGAAGAAAAGCGAAGTACTGCTGAGCGTGAAATGGCTGTATTGCAAGTAATGGAAGTTGAGGCTAAGAAGATTGAAGCATTTGCTCGTGTTGAAGAGGCTGAGGGGGTTAAGTTGGCGAATATTAGAGAAGCGGAGGGGGAACGTGAAGCTCAGGCTTTGGAAGGAAAAGGTTTTGGTGAAAAGGCTGCCGCGATTGGTGAAGGTGAAGCGAAAGCGATTAGAGATAAAGGTCTTGCTGAGGCTGAGGCAAAGGAAAAACTTGCTGATGCTTTGTCCAGATTTCAGGAGGAAGGATTGTTTGCTTTGCTTGGTGAGAAATTTATAGAAAAGGATAAGGATGTTGGAATAGCTGTAGCGAAAGCTTATCAGGATGCTGATTTGAAGGTTATCCAGACAGGTAACAGTAAGCCGAAAGATTTGTTGGATGTTCTGACTTCAGCGGATTCCGGAGCTAAAATTGGAGGGATGATGGAAGGCTTGAAACAAACTCTTGGAGTTGACGTTTCCAGTTTGTTGAAGAAAAAGGATGCCAGTGAAAAAGGTGGAATAAAAAAGGAGACAAAGGCATCTCAAACTAAGCCAAAGACTGTCTAGCTTGCGAGATTTCTTAGGAAGAAGCCTATTGCGTAAGCTATGGAAGCTGCTACTCCACCGATGAGTGCTGTTTCTAGTCCTGAAATTAGCCAGCTTTTTATGCTGAATCGTGATTTTACTGTTCCTACAAAGAATAGTGCCAGTAGAGTTGCTATGCAGGTTGCGATGAAGAGACTGTTTCCATTTACAGGAATGAGTGGTTTGAATATGTAAGCGATTAGAGGAATGAATCCAATTAGGACAAAGGATACAAAGGTTGCTATTCCTCCTTTAATCGGGCTTATGTTTTCTTGGGTCATGTTGAATTCTTTTCGCATCATTATGTCTACCCATGCTTCCGGGTCTGATGTGATTATTTCTACAGCTTTGTCCAAATCTTTTCCCTTGAAGTTGTATTCTTTCATTATATCTCGAACTTCATCTCTTTCATGTTCTGTTTTTTCTTTTAGGTGGCGGAATTCTATTTGTCGTATTCTTTCATATTGTTCTTGATTTGTTTTGTCGCTCAGGTATTTCCCTATTGCCATAGAAAATCCATCAGCGAATAAGTTTGCGAATCCGAGTATGAGAATAATTGGAATGGAAAGTGAAGCTCCTTCTACTCCGGCAACAACTGCAAAGGTTGTAATTGCGCCGTCTATTCCCCCATATACGAAATCGGGTAGCCAATTATATTTTGTGGTTCCGTGTGATATAAAGTCGTGTTCGTCTTTCATGGGTTTTAGTTGAGATGATTTTATTGTATAGTTTTAGACAGTAATTACAAATTTTTATGATTTATGGTGACAGGGTAAAATTGGTGATAACGGTCTTGATACGGATTACTATTGTTGTAGCGATTTTTGGGACTATATGGACTGGGCAGTGGTTGAATTTGTCTTTGTCGCTGCTTACCTTGTTTTTGACTTTTTTGCCTGCGATTATTGGAAGAAATTTCAAGCTGTATCTTCCTTTAGAACTTGAGATTGTTATGATTGTTTTTGTATATGCGTCGATTTTCTTGGGTGGAGTTCATGCATATTATACGAAAATTTGGTGGTGGGATGTTGTTTTGCATGGAAGTGCTGGGGTTTTGCTTGGGATTTTTGGATTTGCGGCTGTTTATGTTTTGAATGATGAAAAGAAGATTGGATTGAGTATGAGTCCTGTTTTTGTAGCCATGTTTTCTTTTGCTTTTGCGATGGCCTTGGGATCGATTTGGGAGATTGTGGAGTTTGCTTTGGATTCGTTTTTTGGCTTTAATATGCAGGGGGTTGGGATTGTGGATACTATGTCGGATTTGATTATAGATATGGTGGGTGCGCTTTTGGCTAGTGGGGCCGGATATTTGTATATGCGAAAAGGTGATTTTGATTTTTTGGGTAGATTGGTGCGTAAGATTGAGAAGTCCTAGAGTTTTATTATCTAAAAACTTTGTTTATTGCTATGATTGCTGGGATAAACTTAACCTCAAAGTTATGAAAAAGTTGATTCTTTCCTTGCTAATTGTCTTATTTGTTGCGCCAGCTGCATATGCTGATGTTTATTCTGTTATTGAGGATCTACACGGAAGTACGAAAGTTTTCCCTGATGTGTTTGTAAGTCATCCGAATCATTTGGCTATTTCCTGGCTGTATGATCTTGGAGCGATTTCTGGTTATCCGGATGGAGATTTTAGGCCTGACTATAATGTGAATAGGGCTGAGTTTATGAAGATGGTTGTTGGTGATCAGGACCCTGATCCTAATGTTTACAAGAATTGTTTTCCTGACGTGAAGGATCAATGGTTTGCTCCATATGTGTGTTATGCATATGAACAGGGGATAATTGATGGTTATGATGATGGAAGTTTTAAGCCTGAGAATGATGTAAATAGAGTTGAGGCTATGAAAATTATTTTGAATCTTGTTTTGCCGGAAGAAAGATGGCCTGGTCCTACTCAGGAGGAAATGGATATGATTTATCCTGTAGATATTGACCAGGATGCGTGGTATGCGGGTTATGCAAAATTTACTTTTGCGAAAGATTTGGCTGATTCACATCATTTTACTAGAAAGGATGATGAAATTTCATATTCTCACCCTGGAGATCCAATGACTAGAAAGGAAGTTGCTGAAATGATGCTTAGGTCTGTTGTGTATGAAGCAGAGAGAATTGTGCATGCAACGATTATGGCTGAAGCCGGTTGTTTTGCTGAAGCAAATCTTGACTTGATGACTGAAGAAGAAATTGATGTTGGAATTATTGATATTTTTAATGAAAACGGTTATTCGGAGGAGGAAATGGATATATATTTTTTATTGTTTGAAGGTGATAAAGTTGTACAGGCGAACATTGATGTCTTGATGGTGGAGATTTGTGGAGAATAGTGTTTGACGGGTTGACAGATGGCGAGTTCTTGTTCTAAGATGAGGACCTTTGTATATATAAATATTTGTTATGGAATCAGCGAGTAGTTTTGAGGGTGAGCATTTGATAGAGATTGAGGAAGGATGGAGTAGGATTGAAATTGTAGTCCATGGAAATGCAGATGGAGAGGTTGTGTGTTGTGTTGATGGTGAGGAAGTGTTGGCATATATAGATAGTGTCAAAAATGCGATTAATAGTATGGCTGGTGGAACAGCGGATGTTTTTGCTGTTCCGTTTGATGGTGATAAAATGCAGCTGCTTCCAATGAAGGAGTGTAACGGGCCAGATGATGCTCGTGATCTTCAGAAATTGCTTGATTGCATAGTGAAGAGGTATCCTTTACTAGAGGTCACTTTTTATTTAGAGGACTAATAATTAACTTAAACGAAATGACTGAAGGAGTGCCGAGAGTAGCAGAAAGACCTGTGATAGCGAATGTTGTCGAGAGGGACCCTAAACTGATCGAATTTGATCTTAAAGTTTTAGAGGTTGCTGGGAATATACATGATCTTGTTAATCTTCTTATAGATCTTGATGATATGATGTTGGACTCTGGACTTTCTCCTGCAGAAAAAGGGGCCATTTATAAGGCTCGTTCTGTTCTTGGTAATTTGGTTCACGCGAATAATTTAAAGCAAATAAGAGAAGTCGTATCGAATATGATTGAGGTTGTTGTTGGAGATGTGTCTAGGAGGGATCCGAAACTGATTGAATTTGATCTTAAAGTTGAGGGAGCTGCTGGGAATATACATGATCTTGTTAATCTTCTTATAGATCTTGATGATATGGCGTTGGACTCTGGACTTTCTCTTGCAGAAAAAAGGGCTATTTATAAGGCTCGTTCTGTTCTTGGTAATTTGGTTCATGCGAATAATAAGAAGAAGGATTAGTCCTGTGTTGACTTCTGTAATGCGATAAATTAATCTGTGTTCAATATTATTTATCTTTAAATTATGAAGTCATTAAATTTACGTATCCTTTTGTCGCTTGCGTTGTTTGTAATGCTTATTACAACTGCTTTTGCTGGAGGATCAAGGTTTGGAGTTACTGAGACTGATGTTCGGGATAAGCTTCTTGTTGCAGGAGAGTCTGGGCAGGTGCTTATGAGTTTTGAATTGGATCGTGCAGAGGGAATGATGTTGGAAAGTTTGGATATTAGTTGTGTTCCTTCTCATGGATTTACTAATTTGACTTTGATGAATGCGAATGTGGAAATTGATACAGTTGTTTTTGATGAGGTTTCTGAGACTGGAGTGCAGACTGTGCATTTTGGAGCGAGTGACTATGCAATGCCAGCTGGTGATCTAGTTGAGTTGTCACTTTTTGTAGATGTGGAAGAGGGTACGGGTGATTTTATAACTGCATGTGCTATTGATGACATGATTTTCTTTGATCCACAGGCTGATAGTTTTCATAGTTCAAGTTCTCAATATCTAAAATTTTCTGGTATTGATAGGCTTGTATATGTAGATGATCCTACTGTAAATGATCGTTTTGAAGGGCTTACTATCTTTAATGAGGAAGGTGTATCTGAAGACTTGGGGCTTGCTACTGTTGATAATGTTCTTCTTGAGTTTACTGTAAACGCAGCTAGTGATGTAGAAATACAAGATTTGTTTATCTCTTGTACGAATGCGGCTGTTATTGAAAATGTATGGCTTGAAATTGATGGACAAAGTGTTGAAGACATTGCTATGCACACAGACTGGTATGCGACTTCTCGTCCAGAGCATTCAAGTGACAAAAGAATGGTTTTTACTGAGTTAGCTTTTGTTGCCGGTCCTGGAGAGGGAATAGACTTTACTCTTTATGGTGATAGTTATGATTATTTTTCTAATCCTGAAGGTGTTGTAACGAGTTGTTCCGTGGTTGATGTAATGGTTGTAGAAGAAGAAGTGAGTCAGGCGAACGAAGAGGAAATTGTGATTTCTGATTTATCTGAAAATCATAGAAATCGTGAAGCTATTGAGTATTTGTATGGCAAAGGATATGTGAATGGTTATGATGATGGAACTTTTAAACCTGATAAAGATATTAATCGTGCTGAATTTTTGAAAATACTTGTTGAAGGAGTGGGAGTAAGTCCTACTGCGAGTGAATACAGTAATTGTTTTAGTGATGTGACTGAGGATTGGTATGTGCCTTATGTGTGTTATGCGAAAGAAAATGGATGGGTTGATGGTTATCCGGATGGAAGCTTTAAACCTGCACGAACTGTGAATAAAGTTGAAGCGATCAAGATGCTTTTGAATTCTCAAGGTGTTGAAGTTCCGGAAACAGTTTCTGAAGATCCATTTACTGATGTTCCAAGAGGAGAATGGTTTGCACAATTTATTGATGTTGCAAAGGACATGGGGATTTTGGAGGAAACAGGTGATTTCTTGGATCCTTCAGCAAACATGACTAGAGGAAATATAAGTGAAAATCTTTTCAGACTACTTACATTTGACGGAGAGATTGTTCAGGTTGTTGAGGAAGATATTGTTTATAGCAATGGATTGTATGGTTTTTCTGTAAGTTTTCCACAAAGTTGGGCGGGATATCTTAGTACAGATAGGACTTTAGATTGGGGAACGCTTGGAACTAGTGATTCTATTGATTTTGGTTTTTTTGATCAAGATTCAGTATTTAATATTAGTATGCATAGTCAAAGCCAATGGCAGGATATTCTTTTGGAAGAAGGTCCTATTCCTACTTATTTAGGAGAAAATAATGATTATGTTTTTGCTTATATGACGGCGCAATATGTTGCTAATGACGATATGACTGCAAGAATGGCAGAAGTTCAGGAAATTGTGGAGACGTTTGAGGTGATTGAATAAAGATTAAAACAATATAATACTGTGATGCTTGTATTTTTGGGCGTAGTCTTCTTGACATGTTTTGCTTAAGGTTGTAATCTGCGATCTTGCGTTTTTTGGTTGCAGTTCCTACTTTTATTATGTAGATTCTTGTAGCTTATTGGGCAATAAGTTCGGTTGGGGATTAAATATATTTTACAAATATTTCTTTAATAATTATTCTATGATGAAGTTTTTAAATCTAAGAAAACTGATCGCAAAATCTGTACTTGCGATGTTTGTTTTTACTGTATTGTTTCCTGCTGGGGTAGCTTTTGCGGGGGCGCCGGTTTATATAATTACGGTTAATGAACCACCTGTTATTGACGGATATACTTTAACTTTGGAAGGTACTGGTGAAGGGCATGCAGGGAATGCTAATCAGTATGATGTTCAAGTAAATTGGGGTGATGGGCATGTAGATGATAATTCTACTGTTTTCTTTGAAGACGTTGCTGGCCAAGTGGTTGGAACTTGGACTAATTCACATACTTATGATGCTCCTGATACTTATATTGTTACTGTTAAGTTGTATCATAAAGAGGTTTCAGGAAATGATGCTTCTGAATCTGCTGAAGTTGTTCTTGATCCTATAGTTGTTGTTGATCCTGATGATCCAGAATCAGCGACTTTGACTGTTATAAA
>JAUUZY010000059.1 GCA_030592015.1 Candidatus Peregrinibacteria bacterium
ATAGGGATGTATATACACTGGAAAGTTTTAAATATGGGGATGGCACTTTCGCTTATAAGGCTCAATCAAATTTCAACAATCTCTCTTACGGTACAAATGAGTATGAGTTTGAGGCTTATTTTGATGATGGAAGCAAGGAATCTGTGACTGTTTCAATATTCTATCTGGAAAACTAAAATGGCTACGAAGAAAAAAAATAAAAATTATTATCAAGGACTGCTTCGCGGAATTGTGGCCATTCTTATAATTGCTATGGTTATTTTTGGCCTCTTCCTACTGAGTCAAAACGTTGAAGTTCAAAAGGATGTAGAAATTATTCAATCCTTTCATGGAGAGGATCAAAAGCTTTGGACTCATATATTTACTACTCCGGAGCCATATGTCTTTGATGAAGTTCCAATGGGTGTGATTCTTCCAAATGATCACTTGGCTGCTATGGATGTATCTCGTATATATCAGGGAATTGGGAAGATTCTTGAACCTTCGGTTGTTGTTGTTATCGGGGCAAATAGCTCTGGTGAGGGAATTGGTGACATTCAGACTTGTTTGGAATGTAATTACGAAACTGTGGTTGGTCCCCTTAAGATAGATGAGGCTCTTGTTATGGATTTGAATGAAAGAAAGATTGCCGAAATTGAGGAGGATACATTCTTTGAGGAATCTTCGATTTTTGCACAAACGCCTTTTATCAAACACTTTTTTCCACGAGCAAAGATGCTCCCAATCGTCTTAAGTAATGAAATTCCTGTTGAAGATGCAATTCGTTTGAGGGAATGGCTCGATAGCAATCTGCCTGAGGATGCTCTTGTCATTGCCAGTACTAATTTTTCTGAGGCTATGACTGATGCTGTGACTGAGTTCCATGGATTGTCTGCGAAAACAGCTATTAATAATTTTGATTTTGAAAATATTTATGACATAGATGCGGATAGCGTTTCATCCATTTATGTTTTGTTGAGTTTGATGGAAAAGAATGGATATAAGAGGTCTGAATTGATGGCTGATTTTAATTCTCAAAAGTATTTTTCAGATCATAATGAAGAAACCAGCGATTATCAATTTTGGGCATTTTTTGAAGGTGAAAATGATATAGAGGAAGGAGTCAGTATCATTTCTATGGGAAGTATGCATCAAGATTTTGGTTTAACCCTGGACTCTTCTTGGGATTTCCATGAGGATCGTGATTTTGAAAATTCTGATGAATTTGTTGATCAACTTAAAGATATGCCTGGAAATGAAGGAAGTTTTTTTACTGGTAGTGACTTTTTAGTTTTTGATCTTGAGGAAGATCAATGCCAAGAAAGGACACAGAACGAAATGGTTGTTTCTTTCTGTAAGTTTAGTGAGAGTGATGATAGTAGCGTGCAGAGAGAGCAACGAGCGATCATCAGGGAAAAATACAAAGATAGAGATATAGATTTGGTTTATTTGCTGTTTGACTATTCCGGTAGTGAACTTACAAAGAGTAGGGAAAGTATGACGCGTGCATTTATGCAGAATGGTTTGGATATTTTTGTTGGAAGAGGACTGGATGGTGTGATTCCTTTCGAATATTACAAGACCGGTTTAATCTTCTATTCTTTGGGAGATTTCCTTACTGACAACAAACTTGCAAATGAGCTGACTTCAAATTCTTCAGGGCTTGTATTGGGGCTGTATGTAACGCCTGACAAGTATTCGCTCTACTTCTATCCGATTGATATAGTGAGTGGATATCCGAAGCTCATGGACTACTCTGAGAGGCCAAATTTCTTTATCGATTTCACTGCGGAGGCTTCGATCTCAAGTCGAAGAAGCACAACGGATGTTATGAAAGGAGTGCTGGAAATTGATAGGTAGTTATTGTACACTGACATTCCAAAATTAATGATTTCCTATGTCTGTTATAAAGCTTCTTTCTGAAAATTTAATCAACCAAATTGCTGCCGGTGAAGTGGTGGAGAGGCCGTCGAGTGTGGTGAAAGAATTGGTGGAGAATAGTATTGATGCGGGGGCTGATAATATTGTGGTGGAGGTGAAAGATGCCGGTGCGAGTCTGATAAAAGTGACTGATAATGGGAAGGGGATGTCGTCTGAGGATCTGAATCTGTGTCTGCAGAGACATGCGACGAGTAAGATTTCGGGGGAGGCGGATTTGTGGAAAATAAAGACTATGGGGTTTCGTGGTGAGGCGCTGGCGAGTATTTCGTCTGTATCGCAGCTGACTGTACGATCTAAGCGGGATGAAGATGTTGGGGGTAAGGAAATTAATGCTGATGGTGGTGAAGCCATGAATATGAAAGATCTGGGGATGGCGACCGGAACTCAAGTGGAGTTTCGTAGTTTGTTTTTTAACACTCCCGCTCGGCAGAAGTATCTGAAAAAAGAGAGTACGGAGCTGGGGCATATCAGCTCCACGATGAATTCTATTGCTCTGGCGAATACAGGGATTGCGTTTAAGCTTATTCATAACGATAAGGTTATCTTTGATTTACCGAAGGTGACTGATTTTATTTCCAGGATTGCGGATGTTTTTGGGAGAGCGACGGCGGATGCTATGATTCCGATTTTTTATGGGGGTAGCGATATGCAGATTGATGGCTATATTGGGAAGCCTGTGATTTCGCGGAGTACGAGCAAGCATCAGTACTTTTTTGTGAATGGGAGGGCGATTTATCACGGACTTTTGGCGAATACTATCAAGCGGGCATACCATTCTATGCTTATGGAGAATAGAAAGCCTGTGTTTCTGATTAATATTCAAATTGATCCGTCGAAGATTGATGTGAATGTGCATCCGAGGAAACTTGAGATTCGATTTGAGAATCAGCAACAGCTTATAAAGGTAATATATGGGGCTGTGAAGGTAGCTTTGGAGAAAACTAATTTGATGCCGAAGGGATTTACGGAGTCTAGGAGATATATGTCAGATTCTTTTCCAAAGAGTGCTCCTGCGGCGCCGAGTTTTGGGCGTGCGGAGAGCTATTTGCAGAAGCCGTCTGTAGTTCAGGGCGCAATGGAGTTTTCTAGGAATATAATGCCTGAGAGAGACTCTCAAGCTCTTCAGAGCGTTGAGGAAGATAGACCTTCTATGCAAACTCTAGCTCAGGTGGCCAACTGCTATATTGTTGCGCAAAATGAGGATGGATTGGTCTTGGTCGATCAACATGCCGCTCATGAACGTGTGAGATATGAGCAATTGATGGATCAGCTTGAGAATGACAATAAATCGGTGCAGCCTCTGCTTGTTCCTTTGTCGATTGAGTTTACGCATGATGAGATGCAACTGGTTGAGGATAATAAGGGAACTTTTGAAGGACTTGGCTTTGAGATTGAGCCTTTTGGTGGAAATACTTATGTTCTGAATGCTGTGCCCGGGTTTATGGCTAAAGAAGATTTGAACGGAGTTATAAAGGGGGTTTTGGATGATATTGTGAATAAAAGTACTCCATCAAAGTTGCAGGGTAAGGTTGAAGATATTATCAATTATATGGCTTGCAGGAGTGCGATAAAATTTGGGCAGAAATTGGATTTGTCTGAGATGCAGGCTTTGATTCAACAAATGGATAACTTGAAGAGGCCTTATACTTGTCCTCATGGGAGACCGACTATGGTTTCACTTACTTTGGATGAATTGGGAAAAATGTTTGGAAGGAAGTAGTTATTTCCCCCACACACCCGAGAAATACCTATCATATACCAAGTCGGTTGCATATATTAGTGTGCCTGCATTGTTCACCCTTATTTCCTCCGGGTAAGATGCCAGATTGAATACTCCTTCATCTGTACTAACAGTTTTTGTAAAAATACTACCGCGACTTCCCGGTTGTTTTTCTACTATTAATTTGTAGGTTCCGGCAGGATCATTCAATTCTAATTTGTATGGCAATTTATACTTAATCCATATTTTGTCACTTTCGCCCGCATTGATATCTATCGTTGTGTAGAAATAATCTTTCTTTGTATCGTTGTCGGTTTTCTTCTCTATGCTAGGTCCATTGCTATCAATTAGAGTACTGCCTTTTGGCACATAAATTCGCATTCCCACCCTGTTTCTACCTCGCCCGAGTATATCTATTATATTGTCCGGCAAAACTGTAAATCCATAACCTGCTAGAACTTTTTTCCATTCGTAATAAATATCATCGGTCCAAAGATGTGAACGCTCCACAGTTACTTCATCTATCAATGTGCCATCTTCACTAATATGAGTGTGATGCTGAATTTTTTCCTCAA
>JAUUZY010000040.1 GCA_030592015.1 Candidatus Peregrinibacteria bacterium
GAATCAATCGAACTACTTACCGCAAAAGAAATCCTACAAGGAATGTTTGCCTTAATTAATCCAGTAATAACATCAACAGAAGGTCTCTGTGTAGCAATAATCAAGTGTATACCAACAGCCCTCGCCATCTGTGCAATCCTACAAATTGACGCCTCAACTTCTTTTCCGGCAGCCATCATCAAATCAGCTAACTCATCAATCACAACAACAATTCTAGGCAAATTATTAGTCTCCTCCAAATCATTAAACTCCCTAAGATTTCTAACTCTATTCTTGGAAAGCTCACTATATCTCCTAGTCATTTCCGCAACAAGCCAACGAAGAGATATCGCAGCTTTTTCCGGATCCTGAATAACAGGAGTCAACAAATGCGGAATACTATTATAAGAATTCAACTCAACTCTCTTTGGATCAATCATTATAAAACGCAAATCCCTTGGAGAATTTTGATATAAAAGTGCGAGCAAAAAGGTGTTCATACACACAGATTTTCCACTTCCTGTAGAACCGGCAATCAACAAATGAGGCATAGTTTCCAGATTTGCAATAACAGGCTTCCCTGAAACATCCCTTCCAAGAGGCAAAGTCAATTTTGATTTTGCATCACTAAAGGTTGCACTCTCAAGCATCTCTTTCAGATGAACAATCGCTCTATACGAATTTGGAACCTCTATCCCCACCAAAGATTTTCCGGGAATAGGTGCCTCAATACGTATTCTTTCTGCAGCAAGCGCCAAAGACAAATCATTCTTCAAGGTAGTAATTTTAGACAACTTTACTCCTTCATCAGGCTTCAGAGTGAACTGAATCACAGTAGGTCCAACATTTACTTCATGCATCACTACATTAATTCCAAACTGTGAAAGCTTCTTTTTAATTTTCTCCGCCTGACTCACCAAAACTTCTTCATCAACTTCTACATTACTATCTCCCACTTCCAACAAATCCAAGGAAGGAAATTCCCAATCATAATCATCAGATATAGGAGCAGAAACATCGACATCGTCACCTAAATTAAGTTTTAAATTATCATCCACCTCTATTCCATCAGGATTAACAGATTCCTCTTCTTTTTCATAAATCGTATCCATATTTTTAGACTTAGCTTTAGCCCTAGAGTCGGAAAGCTTACCTTTATGAATAAGAATCTCCGGAATAGCAGGCTCAACGTCCTTTTCATCTTCTTCTTTTTTTAGACCACCTCTCGTACGAGCCTGTGTTTTTGACCTCTCCTTAGTTAGCTCAAATTTAACCTCAGGCAAAACAAATCTTATTATCTCTCCCAGAGAAAGTTCGAAAATCAAAAGCAATGAGACTAAAAATAGTGCCGTAAAAATAATCGAAGCAGCTACTCGAGAAATACCCAAAACCTCCAATAATAAAAAGTTAGTCACAAATCCAACATATCCTCCATACCTTCCCAAGGCCGCATAATTATGAATCTGCTCCAACGGAACAGACAAATGCAAAACACTCAAAACCGCAGTCATAAAAAACACAAATCCAATAACTCTAGTCATTCCAAAATGCAATTTCTTTGAAAGAAACAACATCGCGGACACCAAAATGAAAATACCAGGAACAATATAAATCCCCCATCCCAATATAGGACTAAGTAAATTCACCCAAGCGCTTCCAACAATTCCAAAAGTTCCATTCAGACTCAAAACAGTCAAAATCCCAACAGACATATAAATAATTGCCCAGATTTCTCTTGCAACAGTCGGTGAAACTTTCACCTTTAACGTTTTTCTTTTCACCCTTCTTCTTGTTGTCGCTCTCCTACGAGTATTAGTTTTTCTACGAGTTGTTCTTCGTCTTACAACCATAAATTATTTAAATTTAACTAAATTTTCAGTTAATAAAAATATATAGTAAAACGACTCTTTACTCCAGCCCTTTTCCTTTCAAATCAAAGGAAAACTATGTATACTCGAGCTCGAAAATAACCAGAAAAAATGATTAGAACAAGATTCGCACCATCACCAACGGGATATCTGCATGTAGGAGGGCTTCGCACCGCACTATACTGCTATTTATTCGCAAAAAAAAGCAAAGGAAAGTTCATTCTAAGGATAGAAGACACAGATCAGGAAAGATATGTAGAAGGAGCAGTAGAAAACCTATTAAAAACATTGGATTGGGTTGGATTAGAATATGATGAAGGGGTGCAATTGGATAAAAGTCAAAAAGGAGAATACGGACCATACGTTCAATCAGAGAGAACAGAAATATACAAAGAACATGTAGAAAAATTGATTGAATCCGGAGACGCCTATCACTGTTTTTGTACAAAAGAGAGGCTTGATGAGATGAGAGAAGTCCAAACAAAGAACAAACAGGCTACAATGTATGACCGAAAATGCCTGGACCTACCTAAGTCGGAAGTAAAAGCCAAAATCGAAGCAGGAGAAAAATATGTTATCAGACAAAAAATCCCATATGAACTAGTGAAATTCAAAGATTTAATTCGTGGGAACGTTCAATTTCATGGAAAAACTATAGATGATCAAATTTTAGTAAAATCTGACGGCTACCCAACATACCATTTGGCAAATGTAGTAGACGATCACCTAATGGAAATCACAGATGTAATCCGTGGAGAAGAATGGTTGCCATCAACTCCTAAACATATAGCACTATATAACGCATTCGGATGGGAACAACCAAACTTTGCACACATCCCCCTACTCCACAATAGCGACGGATCAAAATTATCAAAGAGACAAGGACATGTTGCAGTTGAAGATTACATAAAAGAAGGATACAGCAAAGAAGCAATCATCAACTTCATCGCATTCCTTGGATGGCATCCGGGAAGTGGAGAACAAAAAGAGATATTTACGCTAGAAGAATTGGAAGGAATCTTCAGTTTAGAAAAAGTACAAAAATCAGGAGCAATATTCGGAATAGAAAAGCTGGATTGGTTCAATTGGAGATGGCAAAAAGAAAAATTCAATCAAGAAATAACGGCTATAGCAAAGGAAATCGACCCAAGTCTAGAAAAAACAGAACCAAGAAAAGGACAAATCAAGTTTGTTTTTGAAACAAAGGAAATGAGTGATCGTTTTATAAAAACGAAAGGGGAGAAGTTGCTAGAAATCTGCACAGACTTTCTCACTTCACAAATCAAAGACAAAGAAAATTTGCCGGAAGTACTCACAACAGTCGATGAAAAGATTCTAAAGAATCCAAAAGAAACTGAAGAGAACATAAAGTTCTATTATGAACTACCTAACTATGACAAAGAATTATTGACTCATGAAAAAATGGGAGTAGACTTAAATCAAGCAAAGGAATCGCTTGAACAAGGCAAAAAAACATTAGAAGAACTAGAGAACTGGAGCGAAGACAAGATAACAGATGCCCTACTAAAGACAGTTGAAAGAATGGGGATAAAAAACGGACAACTGTTGTGGCCACTAAGAGCAGCACTAAGCGGACTACAGTTCTCACCAGGAGTATTTGAAATCGCAAAAGTGCTAGGAAGAGAAGAAAGCATAGAAAGAATAAACCAAGCAATCAAGAAAATTTAAACAATCGAAATGAATTATCCTGAAGTAAACAATGCGGTAGAACACATAAAAAAAACATGCAAATGTGCAGAGTGTGGTTCCGCATACAAGGAAGAAGAAATAAATATAGTAGCTTCAACAAAGAACGAAGGACTTTTTGAACTAAAATGCACAAAGTGCAAACTATCAACAATAATCACGGTTCTCATTTCAGAAGAAATAGAAATAAAAGAAAAGAATCTTCTTGAAAGTAGTTTCAAAAAAACGATTTCACAAAACGATGTATTGGATATAAAAAATTTCCTACTGGATTTTGATGGAAACTTTAAAAAAATATTTAACAAAGTTCAATGAAACGCATAGCATTATTATTAGCTACTGTACTTACTCTTGGAAGTTTTGCTGCATGCTCGATTAAAGAAGATACAAACAAACTAATAGACGACGGGAAAGAATCATATGAAAATATAAAGATAGAAGTGAACGAACTTTCTGAAAAAGTTATAAAAACCAAAGACAAAATAGACGAAACAATCGAGGACATAAACGTAGCATCGGACGCAATAAAAGAAATTACTCAATAATGCTTAAATGCCAATTTCATTGCCACTCAGGTCCTGAGCTTTTTGATAATATCAATTATTCAGCTGAAGAGTTAATAGAAAGAGCAGCAAAACTAAACTATGAAGTCCTATCCTTCACACATCACAGAAGGCTCTTTTTTACTGAAGAGATAAGGAAATACGCAGAAAAACACGAAATCCTTTTGATACCGGGAATAGAATTCGAAATAAACAAGAGACATATACTTGGAATAAATATAGATAAAGAAATTGAAAAAGTAGACAGCTACAAAAAACTGAAAGAATACAAAAAATCTCACCCAAATTGCCTGATAATGGCAGCTCACCCCTTCTTCCCCGGAACAACAACACTGGGAAAAGATTTAGTAAAAAATATCGAACTCTTTGATGCGATAGAAAATTCATTCTGCTATACAAAAAAAATAAACTTCAATAAAAAGGCTGAAAAAGTTGCTAAAAAATACAACAAACGATTCATAGCAACCTCAGATTGCCACGTAATAAAATATTTGGACCTGGGATATGTAATGGTAGATGCGGAAAAGAACACCCCCTCTATAATTAAAGCAATCAAAGCTGGAAAAACGAAAAACCATCACTCCCCGATCACTCTATTCAAAGTATTCCAAATCATTTCGACAATAAATTTACGCAACATCTACAAAAAAATATTCAAAAAATAAACTTTTTGCTATAATCCAATCAAACCTCCATACGTCATTCCTAGCACATGGACACTTTTATTAACAAAATTCGTTCATCAGCCAAAAAAAATCCGAAAAGGATAGTATTTCCGGAAAGCACGGAAATACGGATACTAAAGGCAATAGAGATCATTCAAAAAGAAGGATTAGCTACAATAATCCTAGTCGGTAATCCCACTACAATTAAAGAAACTGCAAAAACAGAAGGACTACAAATCGATTGGGAAAAAATACAAATCGAAGACCCTCAAAATTCAGAATTGAGCAAAAAATACACAAAAGCCTTTTTTGAACTAAGAAAAAACAAAGGAATGACAGAAGAAAAAGCCGAAGAAACAATGAAAAACTCAAACTATTTTGCAACAATGATGGTAGAAGAAAACGATGCGGACGGAATGGTCACAGGAGCCACAATGCATACAGCAGATGCGATAAAACCGGCATTGCAAATCATAAAAACACATGAAAAATTTCACAAAGTTTCAGGAATATACTTCATGGTATTGGACGACAGGCTCCTACTATTCGCAGATACAGCCGTAAACATAAATCCCAACTCACATGACCTGGTAGACATAGCAATCGACACAGCAGAAACAGCAACAAAATTTGGAATTGATCCAAGAGTGGCACTACTTTCATTTTCAACAAAAGGAACAGATCGTCACCCAGAAATAGATAAAATCAAAGAAGCACTGGCAATAATAAAAAGCAAAAAGCCGGACCTTATAATAGATGGCGAACTACAAGTGGACGCAGCACTAGTAAAAGAAATTGCAGAAAAAAAATGTCCCGACTCCCCCATTCAAGGAGATGCAAATATACTAATATTCCCAAACCTACAAGCAGGAAACATAGCATACAAACTAGTAGAGAGATTGGCTAAGGCTAAGGCAATTGGGCCACTACTACAAGGTCTCAAAAAACCAATAAACGACCTCTCTCGAGGATGCGACCATAACGATATCGTAAATATAACAGCATTCACAGTTCACGAATGCTCATAAATTAACTAATAAAAAATATGCCAAAATTAAACCCAATAAACATACCGGCCTACCAAAGAAAAAAAAGCATCGCCGCAAAAGGAAGAAAAAAACCAACAGTACGAAGAAGACGCACAAAAAAAGACAATGAACTGACAGATATTCCAATAAGGCCAATCATGCCATCAGCTGACAGATACAGAAGAACTGAAGATGTCAGAAATAGCAGCAGAGAAATGAAAATTTGCGGAAGATGCGAGGGCTACTTCGACAGAATCGACGTAGCAGTAATCGCAGTAACAAGCCCCCTTCGCCCAGGCGATCAAATAATTTTCGAGACAACCGAAGGACTCTTCGAGCAAACTCTAAAATCAATGCAAGTCGACAGAAAAGACGTTGACATGGCAGGCTCAGGAAGCGAAATCGGTGTAAAAGTAAGTCAAGAACCCAAGGTAGGAGGTCTAGTATATAAAGTAATATAATATGAAAATTTTAGTTCTAAATTCAGGCTCATCATCCCTAAGATTCCAATTAGTCAAAAGCGGGAAAAAGTTTGAACTAATTGCAAAAGGACACATCGACGGAATAAAACTCGACAGTTGCAAATTCACATTCAGCTCAAAAGACAAAAACATCGGACAAAAAACCGAAATCAAAAGTCACGAAAAAGCGCTTGAATTAGCCCTAGAAACATTAGTAAAAACCGGGACAATCGAAAGCTACAAAGATATCGAAGCCATCGGACACAGAGTAGTACACGGCGGAGAAAAGTATTCAGACCCGGTAAAAATCGACGCAAAAGTTATAAAAGAGATAGAAAAACTATCCGAATTGGCCCCACTTCACAACCCGGCCAACCTGGAAGGCATATTGGCATGCAAAAAGTTCTTGGGACGAACGAAACAGGTAGCTGTATTCGATACTGCATTCCACCAGACCCTACCGGAAAAAGCATACCTATACGGACTTCCATACAGCTGGTATCGCGAACACGGCATAAGAAGATACGGATTCCATGGCACAAGCCACCACTACGTCACACAGGAAGCTCTCAAGCTTCTAAAAACAAAGAAGGCAAAGATAGTAAGCTGCCACCTGGGAAACGGTTCATCAATAACCGCATCCATAGATGGGATATCCATGGATACAAGCATGGGCTTCACTCCACTGGAAGGTGTGATGATGGGAAGTAGATCAGGAACAATAGACCCATCAATCGTTTTCTACGCAATGGATCAAATGAAATTAAAGAAAGACAAAGTGGAAGATATCCTGAATCACGAATCAGGACTGAAAGGATTTTCAGAAATCAGCTCAGACATGCGAAAAATCAGAGATAAAGCCGCAGCAAAGGATGAACGAGCCATGCTTACATTAGAACTTCTATCCTATCAAATCGCCAAATATATCGGATCATCTATGGTCGCTATAAACGGGATAGACGCACTAATATTTACAGGAGGAATAGGAGAAAACGCAAGCTATGTGAGAGAAAAAGTTTGCGCATACCTAGAATTCATGGGGCTAAAACTTAATTCAAAGAAAAACGACAAAGACGAAGAACTAATCTCAGACACAAAGAGCAAAGTAAAAGTATTCGTAATAAATACCAACGAAGAAAAAGAGATCGCTATACAAACAGAGAAAGTTCTAAAATAAGC
>JAUUZY010000043.1 GCA_030592015.1 Candidatus Peregrinibacteria bacterium
AAGTGAAGTTATTCGTGCTGGACTAAGATTATTGGAGGAGGAAGAGGATAAGGTCGCAGCTTTGAAGCAAGCGATTCAAGAAGGGATTGATAGTGGAATCGTAGAGGATTTTGAACCAGAGCAATTCCTCCATAACCTGAAAGCTCAAAGATCCTCGAATGGCTAGTTATAATCTCACGAGAAAGGCCACGGAGGATCTTGCACGCATCTGGAATTATACTGTTGATGCCTGGTCAGAGAGTCAAGCCGACCTATACTATTTTATGCTACTTGACAGTTGCCAGGATATTGCCGATAGAAGAGATTCTGGTAAACAATACGAGGGAATTTATACAGGCTTATTGGGAATAAAGGCGGGCAAGCACATCATCTTCTATCGACAGATTAATCATGATGTTGTTGAGATCGCCAGAATTCTGCATGAGCGTATGGACCTGAAAAAACGTATCAGGGAATAATTGCCCACAGAACCACTAAAGCCGACCGTGACGCGTGTCACACCCTTTGCAGAAATGGCAAAGCCCGCGCCACACTACGGCGGCTTAGTTCCACCGTTCTATTTCTTAATTGGTTTGAGATATCGATTTGGAAACAAGTTTCTTAAACATGCTCATGATCCTTGACTATCATTCCAGAATTACCTACCTTTGACGTTAGTATCGTAATGCATAAGCATGCTTAGGTCGTTTGGTTCAAAAGAGACAGAGAAAATTTGGAGTGGTGTTAGATCTTCAAAGCTACCGCCAGAGATTCAAAAGATAGCTCGGAGGAAGCTGAGAATGATCAACAATTCTCTAGACTTAAAAGATTTAAGAGTACCACCCTCTAACAGGCTAGAAAAGTTAGGAGGCAATCGGAAAGACTTTTATAGCATTCGAATTAACAATCAATGGCGGATCATTTTCATTTGGAAAGCAGGTCACGCACTTGAAGTAGAAATCGTGGACTATCATAAATGATATCATGGAAAGACTGGACAATATACATCCTGGCGAAGTTTTACTAGAGGAATTCATGAGACCTTTAGAGGTAACAGCATATCGACTTTCAAAAGACCTTGAGATTCCTCAAACAAGGATCAGTGAGATATTGAAGGGCAGGCGTCGAATTTCGGCTAATACAGCGCTAAGGTTAAGTCGGTATTTTGGGAATTCCGCAAAATTCTGGCTAGGCCTGCAAGACGACTATGATCTCGAGGAGGAATTGAACAAACGTAAACCCGAATTCCAAAGAATCAAGAAAAGGAAGAACTACGCAGCATAGCTGAAAATAGAACAAACCACTAAAGCCGACCGCGCCATGCTACGGCAGCCTAGCTCCTCTGTTAGGTGGCTATGATGTACGATTTGAGAATATCAATATTAACACAGTGGAAAGACAGCAACACTAAAACGATAGGATTATCTATTATGCTGACCGATTAACCTAAAGATCTTCCAACCACCATCATCCTGTTTTTTGAAAACAAACATTGTTCTCATATCGAAAAGAATAGTATCCTGTACGTCATTGGAAATCCATTTCTGTTTAAACATCCCGGTTTCGCACGCATAATTATTATCTACAACCAAATCAATACTTTTAAATTCAACTCCTTCTATTGAATACGTATCGAAAACTCCTTGAAATCCTTCCCTGCATTCCTGTTTTGTAAATGAGAGTTCAAAGTTGAACATGTTAATAAAGCCTTCATCGAGAAAAAACAGGGTAGAGTCAAGATCTTTGTTTTCCCAAGCTTCATAATATAGTTTGTTGAATTTTGCAATTGTCTCTTTTACTTCCGTCTTATATTCCTCTGTTGCTTGGCCAGTTTGTACCGTTTGCTGGCAGGATATGAAAAAGACTAGAAAGGTTAAGAAAAGGGGTGTTTTTTTCATGATAATGGATTTTAAGTAGTTAGTATTGAAAAGATTAAAGCAAAATAAATTTACACTATACAACTTAGAAAGTCAATACCATTTTCAGATCGAAACTGGAAACCCAATTATGCCACCTAACACAAAAGCTGACTGCGCCACGCTACGGCAGCTTAGCTCCTCCGTTCTACGCACAATAGTATTTGATGGAAGTAGCTGAGAAGTAAGTTTATTTAGCGGTCATGCAAAAACAACCCACTGCAATGCAAAGAGGATCCATAATACTATTGTTTTATTTATTTGGACAAGTTTCAGCTATTTGCCAAACAATTTCAGGGGAGATCACAGATGAGAATAATAATCAGCTGCCTTATGTAAATATTGGAGTACTAAATCAGAATAAAGGAACTATTTCAAATATTAGCGGAAAATTTCTTTTTAACATTTTCGATATAGACAATTCTGAAATTATAAGATTTTCTTCCGTTGGATATGAAAGTGTAGATTTTCAGGTAAGTGATTTAAAGATTGAATCAGAAAAGAATTTCAATATTGTATTAAAAAAGGTAATGTATCAAATTGATGAATTATCCGTTAAGTCAAATGAAAGAAAGATATTTTGTATTGGCTCAAAGAATGCCGGAAGTACTACTTGGGCTTGGTATAATCTAATGAATGGTGCAGAAATAGGACGATTATTTCACAATAAGGAAATGATTTATTTGCGGCACTTTTATTTTCATATTGGCGAGACAAATTGTGATAGTATATTGTATAGATTAAAAATTTACCAGACCACTGATCAGTTACCTGATAGCATAATTAATAAAGAAGAGATATTTTATACTTCAAAAACAAAAAAGGGTTGGGAGTGTATAAGTCTGATAGACCATAGTGTATTATTTGATAGTGATTTTATTATAACATTAGAAACTATTAATGGATGGAATAGTGGTGGTGATAAGAGTGTTTATCTATCAAAAACACAGCATAAAGGATTAAGTTATAAAAGACGGTCTAGTATGGCATCTTGGTTGAGATTTGAAGGAGAAATGAGTTACAAATTAGAAGTAAGTAAATAATGTAAACTTAGGATGAACATACGCCATTCTCACTGACACGCATTTCACATTTTTACAAAGTATCAAGCCAGTTTTATCGCCTCATATATCAACCATAATGGCCAGAAGAAGAAATGCCCAAGCGGTAAAGGTTTTGCAATAATTTATAAAATATAGGACGTAGAACACTAAACCGGACGCCGGAATCGTTTATAGGTAGTAGTACCTGTAGTGTTGGCGCAGCTTAGTTCCACCGGCCCATGCACTTTTAAAAATCATAGAAATATTTAGAAGGTCCGTTCATATTGAATTGGATCTTCATATCACATTTCAATCCATATGAAAAACCTAGTATTTATTCTTTTGATTTGGCTTGCATTAGGCTGTCAACAAAGTCGTACATCTTCAAACCCTGAACCTGAATTAAAGGAACAAGAAACTAAGAGTGATAGTGCTCAAGCGAAGAAAGATGATTTTAAAGATGTGGAGGAGCGCTTCTATGAGAATATGATTGGGAAAGAATTTTTGGCAGCAAGTTTTACAACTATTGAGGATGAAGAACTATCCCCATCTTATCTAAGAGGAAAGGTTGTATTCCTGAATTTCTGGTATAAGAATTGTTCACCCTGTATCGCTGAAATGGAGGGGCTAAGGGAACTGCAGATGAAATATGAAAGCGATAAGACCGTCTTTATCATGGTAACCTGGGAAAATTCTGAGGTTATTCAAGAGATACAAAATGAAAATGATCTCTCCTACAAAATGGTATCAGTTGATAAGGATTCAATTACGAGCTGGGGAATTCGAGGCTATCCGTCAAGTTTTGTACTTGAAAAAACAGGGAAGGTAGTGTATGCAAGAGCTGGAGGGCAGGATGTAATCCAGAAAGCAACAGTGGAGGTATTATCACATTTTGGTCCTGAGATTGAGGAACAGCTAGAATTATTAAACTAAATACTAGGCATGGAATCACTAAAGCTGACCGTAACGCGTGTTACGCCCTTTGCGGAAAGGCAATGCCCCCGCCACGCAACGGCGGCTTAGTTCCACCGTTTTGTATATCATTGTTAGCATCCTTATAGAAGGAGAAATGAACATTACAGTATTTACCATGCAAACCAAAGCATTATGAAGAAAATAATCTATGCCACCTCAGTTCTATTATTGACCGGAACCATACCTCTTATGGCTCAAATGTTTCCACTAAGGGGCCTGGAGATCTATAACCCTTCCTATTACAATCCCGCCTATACGCAGGCAGACAGAAAGGTTCAACTGGACCTGGTGGGATACAATTTCAATTACTATTCGGGACTCTGGACAAATGCCATGACTGCATTGCCAGGTATTAGTAGTGCAGCTGGTATCCGTTTCAGTACCAGCCAGTATACGGATGTAGGAACTTCCTGGAATCTTGAGTTTGCATATGCCTACAGGCACTCATTTTCAGAAGATTTCCAACTGAATGGAGGGATATCTGTCAAATACGGGCATATCAACTATGAGAACGGCCTTGAAGATTCAAATGGGAATGAATTGTTAGGGCGAAACAGTACCGGGATGAGTCTGGGTGTTTACACGCAGTATAAGAAATGGGATGTCGGCCTTAGCACCCATCTTCCGCTGTATGTCACAAAAGAGGTGGTCATGCCGGATGGTAGTCAGGAAACACAAAAAGACGATGCCGGCTACTATGCAATTCATTTAATTTCCAGCTACAGCTTTGGGAAACCTGGAAGGATGACCATTGATCCCGTTTTAGGGCTGGATTATTATATTTCACGTCGAAACGAGCACACAGAACTTCAGGGCTACCTGGGAGCCAAACTGGAATTCAGGAATTTGGTTGGATTAGGATTTACTTTTGGGAACCTGGTATCAGTATCCACTTCCCTGAACTTGAAAGATCGGGTAAGCCTGATTCTTGGCATCTATGCTGGTGAACACGAATTATTTGGTTCTATGGAAGGAGGTAGTTACAGCATTGGCTCCCATGATTTTGATATTATTGCTCAGGTCAGAATCCATCTTTAAAGGATCGAGGGTGGCTTAGTTCCACCGATTCCATGCACAATGTTGTTATAGGTCTAATTTCTGACACTATTGGTTATTTTTTGCTAACGCTTGAATATACGAAATGAAGACTCTCAATCAAATCAGTTGCTATCTCATTGGGCTTGTCTGCATTGCACAACTTGGGTGTACATTTCAAACAGGTAGGGAGTCCTATTCAACTGATATTTGTATTCTTGGAGGCAGTGAAGCAGGATTTACAGCAGCAATACAAGCTTCCAGATTAGGCAAACGTGTAATATTAATCGAGCCAACAGGTCATCCAGGAGGTATGTTAGTAGAAGGTCTTGGCAAAGATATACGTTTTGGAAGCGGATGTGTGATTGGAGGAATTTGCCGAGAGTTTTATATCTCTGTCGAAGATTGTTACGGTCTCAAAGCAGATTTCCTAAATCCTGAGTGGTATTCAAAATATGAACCTTCTGTTGCGGAAAAAACAATAGAAGAATTGCTTGCAAAGGAGGAAAGCATCACCATCATCAGGAAAACACGAATAAAGGAAAATAATGGAGTAGCAGTGAAGGGATCAAAGATTACTAGAATAATTCTCGAAAATGGTTTGGAAATAAAAGCCAAAATATACATAGATGCCTCAATTGAAGGTCACTTACTTCATTTTGCCGGAATTACGACCGAAACAATTCGTGAAGGAAATCAAAAATATGGGGAATCCATAAATGGGGTTCAGAAGGAAAACACATTCAGGCAATTCCAGATGAAAGTAGATCCCTATATTATTGAAGGTGACTCGACAAGCGGACTGATTGGAACTATTCAGAATGAAATCCTTGGAGACCATGGAGCTCCCAGTAAATACATCCAGGGTTTTTGCTACAGAATGTGTTTAACAAAGGATGAAGACAACAAACTTCCTATCTCGAAACCCGAAAATTATGACTCAGACAGATATGAAATTTATCGGAGATATTTAATAGAGGATGGAAAGCTTTTCAGACCAGAAGCTAACCGCCACAATGAAAAAACAGATGTAGGAAGCTGGCATGATCTTTCTGCCAACCTGTATGGAGAGAACTGGGAGTATCCCATTGGAAGCTATAAAATTCAGGATAGTATTGTTCAGTATCATCGTGAATTCACCTTGGGATTAATATGGTTCTTACAAAATGACACAAGTGTTGATAACATAACAAGGGAAAATTGGGAGGGATGGGGCTTGCCCAAGGATGAATTTGCAGATAATGGTCACTGGCCGCGGCGGTTATATATCAGAAGTGGAAGAAGGATGGTATCTGACTATGCAATTACAGAATATAATACCAGAATAAACGCACCCGATACTGTTTCGGATCCTGTTGCCATTGCCTGGTGGCCTCCTGATATGCATCATGCCAGAAGAATAATTAAGGATGGTTATGCATACAATGAAGGATTTACTCATGTGGGCGGAAATAGAAGCTGGAAGCCCTATAAGATTTCTTATAAAGCTACCGTGCCTGCAAGAAGTGAATGTACCAATGTATTAACTCCAACATGCCTTTCTTCGAGTTATGTTGGTTATGGCAGCATAAGAATTGTTC
>JAUUZY010000048.1 GCA_030592015.1 Candidatus Peregrinibacteria bacterium
ATAAAATTCAGTTCTGTTATGTCCAATAAACTCATCAAGCATTACTGCGAGTTCTGCCCTGTTTACACTCCTATTTGGACCAAAAGTTCCATCCGGATAACCATTGACAATATCTTTGTTTGAAAGGTTCAATACTGCATCGGAGTACCATGTATTTAAGGAGACATCAGAGAAGGGGGTTGTAGCTGCGAAGCTTACATTTGATCCCAGTAATGCCAACATTGAGATTAGAACTATAAATTTTTTCATATGTTTGTAGTTTAGCTTGTTAAACAATCAATACTTGGTTGCTGTCAACATAGCATAGTTTGAAGTAATGGAAAACTATGCGCTTGATACCGCCCTACACATCAAAGCATACCGGTCATAGCCTAAATGAACTTCAATGTCTTCAAAGTGTTCTTCAGTTACTTCTAGAAATTGTTCTAATGGATTCCCATCAGTGCCGTTAGAAACAAACATCTCAACATCAGGACTTCCAACTTTCTTTAAGGCTCGAGCTTCTTCATTATCAATCATACCAAGACCGGCACGAATAATGGTCCTAACAGAATCAGGGGCAATTTTTTCAGCCAGATCGGCTTTATCAATTTCTAAAAATCTTCTTTCTACATCAGATCTGCCTTGAGCAGCCAAGCTTTCACGCAGTGTAGCTATAGATTTCGAACTTTGATCGGCATAAATTATTCGCTCTACACCCAAGTTCTCTGTATTCACCTTTTGTGGCACAGTTGGTCCACAGCCAATATCAAGTATCCAAGCTGTACGATCTTTAACTGCACGTCTAATCATATCGACTAACAAATGAACATGAGAAGCTTCGATATTACCAAATTCAGGATTTATCAACACACCTCTGAGATATGGATTCCCTTCAGCAGCAAACATTCCTGTGTTTGTAAGGTCAACTCCACCTGCACCTTGAGATAACAGGTCATCAGGCAAAAATTCTTCTTCAAGCTCATACCCACGGTCAACTAGCATATCCCTCAGTTGCTTTCGTATCTGAATTCTTTCATCAAAATAGTCTCCTCTAAGTCGCAAAAAAGAGCCTTTCACAAGCTCCTTCATAGATTTGCCAGAGTGTGGAAAACAAACCTCTCCACTCATTGCAGGGTTCATAAGAAAATTCTTAAAAGGGAAGTCTTGACGTGGCTCTGGGTCAAAAATCAGCTTTTTCATTGATCAGGTTTATACAATAGACCACAAAATGCCATAAAAAGAGAGGGATGTCAACGGGATAGTCACAGCAGATCCCGAAATTTGCTATACTCCAGAGTATAAAATTGTTAACCATAAAAAGATGAAAAAAAGTCTAATCTTGGTTCTGGTAGGGGTACTACTTGGGTCAACTGTAGCTTTCGCAGCTGCAAAATTTTTCTCTGATGTTCCAGCAGATGCATGGTACTCAGACTCAGTAGCAACACTATCAGACAAAGGTATTATTGAAGGATATCCTGATGGAACATTCGGACCGACAAGAAACGTAAATAGGGCAGAACTAGCAGTAATCCTTGATAGAATGATCGAGTATATGGAGACAGGTGAAGTTGGGGCAGGGGAAGAAACAGATGAAGTACCAGCTTGGACGGAAGTAAGTATCCTAGGTATACGTATACAACATCTAAACGATGGGACTTATACAGTAGAAACATTAGACGCTAGTCACGTTTCTATCTCTCAACCACATCCAGGTAATAGGATTAATATAAGTACAACAAATGACGCATCAACGCTTCCAGATACTTCTGGCACAAAAGTAATTGGAGGACTGACTTTTGATGAGTTTCACCGTGATGGAATTGGTTCAGGGTACGGCTACATCATAGAAGTTAGTGGGCAGTATTATGTTTTTGAGTCAGTATGGGGGCCAGAAAATGAAGTTTTTGAATTAATGATGACTACAGTAGTTTTTGAATAAATAGACACAAACAAATTTTAAAAGAACCCACCTAGGTTCAGGTGGGTTCTTAAAGTTTTCTAATATAAAAAAACCCGCCGAGGGCGGGAGGAAACAAATCTTTCTATCAGCCGAACGAATTCAATTGAGAAAATTTGAGTTTGTTTTTGTTTTCGGGAGACCAATTCCTTATTTTTATCAAGCAGTGCTTCGGACGGTATTTTCTGCCTCGCCACGGCCGTCTGTTGATGTGTCAACGCGGGATCAAGGATCAAGGTTGGCACCAGACTGCTCCCCATATAAAAGGGAGTGGTGAGCGGCTCACTTGGTCAAGATAAGCCATCACAGAGCTTGAGTGCCACCATGTTAATTGCTTAGCATAGCAGCACTCAGGCTCGGTGGGTATCGATCGAAATAAAATCGGGTCGATGCGGACATTTTATCAAGTAACTTCTTTTTTCTGACTTCATATAAATATAGCAAGTAACCGAAATTATCACAACTACATGCAGTGGACAGACAGAGAAGTGTTTTCTAATTTAAATATGGACATTTCTAGTACAAGATGTAAACTGATGCAAAAGGTCACTTTACACAATCAATGTCAACACACTCGATATTCGATATAGCCGGCCCGATAATGGTAGGTCCCTCAAGTTCCCACACAGCTGGAGCTTGTAAGATAGGGCAATACGCCAGGGCTCTTTTTCATAAAACTCCAAAAAAAGTCACGTTTTATCTGCATGGATCCTTCGGTGAGGTCTACAAAGGACACGCCACAGATAGAGCTTTACTCGCCGGGGTGATGAAGTTCAGAACCAGCGATACGCGCATAAAAACCAGTTTTGATATAGCAAAAGAAAAAGGAATCGCATACAAATTCATAAAAAAAGACTTGGGAGCAAAGTGTCACCCGAACACCGTAAAAATGGTACTGGAAAGTGGAAAGGAAAAAATGACCATAACCGGAAGCTCTATAGGAGGGGGAATGATCGAGATAGTGAAGCTAAATAATTTTGAAATTTCGCTAAAGGGTGTGGCCGGGAAATATCTGTCGCTCGTAGTGAGCCACGATGATAATCCGGAAATCATAGTCAAGCTTGGCAAGAAATTGAAAGCTCTGGGCCTAAAGATCGCAAATATCGAAAGCACTTCGTACAAGAAAAAAACATTGAGCGTGCTCAGTATTGAGGGAAAGAGAATAACAATTCCGGAGGCTAAGGAAATGGAAACAATAGAGGGGGTGGATTTTGTGAGAGCACTTACAAAAATTGATAATTAAAAAAATGAAATATTCATTCAAAACAGCAGAGCAGTTACTAAAACTTTGCAAAAAGCATAATCTTCCAATATCTCTAATTGCAAAACGATACGAGGCGGAAAGGTGCGACAAGCCAATTGCGACTGTTCGCAGAAAGATGAAACAGGCAAGAGATGCAATGTATGAGGCGGTTAGAAAGGGAATCAAATCAGATGAAAAGACCGAAACAAAAATGACGGGTGGAGATGCTAAGAACTTATTCAAGCAGCTCAATAATCTTCGAAATATGATGGGGAACAAGGTTACAGTTCGGGCCATGGCATATGCGACGGCGGTGGGGGAGCAAAATGCGAATATGGGCAGGATTGTAGCGTTTCCGACAGCAGGGGGCGCTGGGGTAATTCCCGGAACTTTGTTTAGTTGTGCGGAACATTTTCATGCGGGAAAAAGAAAATTACTTAGAGGAATGTTTACATCGGCAGCGATAGGATTGATTATTGCAGAGGGGGCAACTCTCTCAGCTGCTAAAGGTGGATGCCAGGCAGAAGTGGGAGCAGCCGTATCAATGGCAGCGGCCGGACTCACAGAGATGCGAAATGGAACTCCTGAGCAATGTGTTCATGCAGCGGCAATGGCACTAAAAAGTTATTTGGGATTGGTCTGCGATCCGTTGGGAGGACTGGTGGAAGTTCCATGTATAAAAAGAAACGCACTTGGATGCATGGTTGCGATAGGTGCATCGGACATGGCGATAGCCGAGGTGGAAAGTTATATTCCTTTTGACGAAGTAGTTGGAGCAATGAAAGAGATAGCAGAAATAATGTCACCAAAGCTACGTGAAACCGCACTGGGGGGGCTGGCAGTCACAAAAACTGGAATTGAAATCAAAAGAAAGCTAGGATTGATATAGTTAACAAGAAATTATGTTCAAAATAGCTGTACTCGCCTCCACAAGAGGCACAGACCTTCAAGCAATAATAGATGAAATGAAAGCCGGTGATATGCCGGGCATCGAACTTGCTGCGGTTATTTCGAATAAAAAAAATTGCTACGCACTGGAAAGAGCAAAAGAACAGGGCTATGAGACTTTTTGGGTGAATCCGAAAGGCAAAAGTCGAGAAGAATTTGATATGGAAATAGCTGAAATTCTGGAAGAAAAAGAAGTCGACCTTATCTGTCTCGTAGGATACATGCGAATACTTAGCGCTGAATTCGTAAGAAAATTCCCAAAGAAAATCATAAACGTACATCCTTCATTAGTTCCAAAATTCTCAGGAAAAAATTTCTACGACCACAACGTACACAAAGCTGTAATCGAGTCAGGAGACACAGAAACAGGAATGACTATCATGTTTGCGGATGAAGGAGTTGATACAGGAGAAATTATCATTCAAAAATCTTGCCCGGTTAGTCCGGAAGACAGCCCAGAAACTCTCAAAGAAAAAGTTCAGGCACTGGAAAAAAAGTACTACCCCGAAGTGATTCGCAAACTAGCTTCCTAAATTCTTCTTTATATCATCTCTACTGGAAATATCGGCAGTAGATGTATTTTCGCTGATCTTTAATTGCCAGTCACCACGCACAAAACTTTTTCGTGGAATGTTCTGAGCAACAACTATTCCAGCCCCAACAAATGTATCGCTACCAACTTTTATACCTGGCATAAAGCTGGTATTCACGGCAACTCTTATGCGGTCACCGGTAACGAGTCCAAATTTGTTTTCACCAATATCCACAGGGTTGTCTCCAATTTTTACAACAATATTTTTTTCATCCAAACGAAGATTTCCTGTTACCGTTCCGGATCCAAAAGAGACATCATTTCCAATAACACTATCACCAATATAATTTGTGTGAGTCCAAACATCATGCCCCAAATAACTTC
>JAUUZY010000064.1 GCA_030592015.1 Candidatus Peregrinibacteria bacterium
AGACAAGTCCCAAAGGCATGGGCAAAACACATGAATAGCTACCAACAGATCACAAACCAAATCATTGCGAATTTGGAAAAGGCTAAGACCTGGTCTGATATGATTAATGCTCAAACTCCCATCAATATAACGGGCAGAGCTTACAAGGGAGTAAATATTATGCTACTATTCAACAGCGAATATTCTTCCCGAATATGGGGAACATTCAACCAAATTATCAAGCACGGTGGAAAGGTCAACAAGGGCGAAAAGTCCTCCATCGTAGGCTTCTGGAGCAAATATCAACCCAAACCAACACCGGAAGATAAGAAACCAGAGGAAAAGTGGTATCTCAAAATTTATCGTGTTTTCAACGTGGAGCAGTGCGAATTCATCGATGGAAATGAGTACCTGGAATTCCTCGAAGGAAAGCTTAACGAAGAGCCTGTCCTTCAAGTACCGGAAGAGATTGTTTCTGATTATTTGAATAGGGAAAATATAGCTATTCAAAAGGTAAACCAACAATCTACGCCTTTCTACAGCCCTAAAAAGGACTTGGTATGCATTACGGATCGGAAACTATATAAGAATAACGACGAGTACTATATGACCCTATTCCACGAGCTTGCCCACAGTACCGGTCATCCGAAAAGACTGAAACGATTTGAAGTAGGAGAATCCATCTTCGGATCGCAGGAGTACTCGCTAGAAGAACTCGTGGCTGAAATCGGCGCAAACTTTCTCTCAGCAGAAACAGGCATCAACCCTGACTTCCTCAATTCAGTGGGCTACATCAAACACTGGATTCCAAAACTCAAAGAGCACCCCAGGTGGATCGTTACCGCAGCAGCGAAGGCCGAGAAGGCTACAGAATTTATATTGAGAGGAGGCTCAGTATGAACCTTACAGAAATTTTCCATGAATACCTTGCTGAGATATACTGGAAAGGGTATGCTGACTATCTTCTGCAAAATGATGTAAAACTCTACCAGTGGGAATTACACTTATTTACATGTATTTACAGCTCCTGATCCCTCTGAGCCTCCTTCATAGAATAATAGGTAACCCGAGCAGTTTGTACCCAAACCCTTAAGAGAATAGGTACAAATTGCATGGGGTACTTTCTTAAAAGATATCCTTTAGATTGTTCTCAGTAACGTAGTCCTTATATGTCCTGATCACTTTTTCAAGACGTCTCCGCTTCATCTTCACACCATTCTTACTTATCTGAACTGCTTTCATTTTACAACAGCAGTCATAAAGCGTATTTGCGAGCTTGTCAGAACCAGCTAACCCACCGATTTTACTCTTAATCCATGATTTCCAACCCTCGGCAGTATCATTTGTGCTGATTTTCTTCTCAAGATCATCAAGAATATTGCTTACAAGGCTATTGGCTCCCAGGTTTTGGTCGTAGAATAGATATGCTTTCAGTGTCCGAACTATTTTTAGGTTACTCATTTTAAGTACCTGATCAATCACTTTAGGATCATTCTTTTTGTCAATATACTTTTTCGATGCAACCAACAGTTTAGGAATCCCAATGCCTGCATCTTTAGCAGCTTTCAACATTTTCTCGATACTTTTCTTCTTTGTTGGTGGAAGGTGAAGAACATTTTTCTTCTTCGCTTCAGATTTATTCTGACTTGATTTCTGAATAAGGTCTGTAGCATCGCTATAGTTGAGATCGGTCTTCAAATGATTGACCATTGGATATAAGTAGGTAGCGTTTTTTACTATTGCCTTCGCCACCTGCTTTCTGAGACTCTTCCTACGCTTATGCTGCTTTGATTGGTTAATACTGGTATCGATTCCTTCAAAAGTATAATCACCACTCAACTTAAGTGTCGGATCGTACAGCTTCATAAAATCAACAAGTACATCACCACGAAGACCATTGAAGTTTTCGTAGTTCTTTTTCGCCAATACACATTTGTTTAGGATAATCTCCCCCTCAGAGGTAACGGTATGTGCTTCATTGAATAGTAGCTTCACATCATCGCCCGTTAGGTTTTCCGCTTTTGCAAACAGGTTTATTGCTTTCTGCATCAATTTTTGATAGCGATCATGCTCGGCAGCACCTTTATACTTGATGTCAACTTTACCTGAATCCCTGTAAAAGAAGTAATACTCCTTACTGTAATTTCTACACCTTCCAAGATATTGCAGAAACCCGATTGGATCAAAACTTCCAACCAGGAATACGGCATCAATATCTTTGTCGTTGATATTTATTCCGGCTTGAGCAACCTTGTTCATCAATAAAACGTCGGTATCTTCAGGTAAAGAACCATTCTCCAGCAAATAACTCCAAGAATCTTCCTCAGTCGTTAATCTGTTTGGACGATTTAGGATAAGGCACTTCATTTCAGGCAATAACACTTTTACCTCTTGTGCGATCTTTTCCTGATCATCGATCCCTGAGGTAAATATCACAACCTTTTTGAATTTCTCAATCTTAATAGCATGTGCTACTGACGCAAGCAGGTTTTTTTCAATCACAACTGATAAGATTTCTTTTGGTTGTAGGTCAGTGACTACAATTTCAATTGATTCGTCGATTTCCAACAAATACTCAGTTACCCAGGCAGATGGAGTAGCGGAGAATCCTATTAAGGGACACCCTGCATTTAAGATGGCTCTTACAGTCTTGTCGTAATCCTCTTTTCCATCCTGGATAAAAGCATGTGTTTCATCGATAATTACTACTGCCTTTTCTGGATCGAGCTTGTGCTCAAAATCACCCTCAAAAAACAGATGGGCACTATCAATTGTGCTTAAAATGGGTTGAAGAAGATGCTCTGGAAGAAAATCTTTTTTTGTGTCACCGTTGAAGATAAATGATTGGACATTCTTCTTTTTGAGTTCATTGTAGATATGCGTAGTAATTGCAATCTGTGGAGCCAGGACTAATATCTGTTGCTCCTTTTTGCGTTTAATGATTTGATCAATTGCAAAAGTGGTTTTACCAGTATGTACCGGAGATTTGACATGGACTTTTTCCTTTTTATTGATTGCGTTTGTTACAATCTTGTCTAGTTGGTCGTTTTCCTCTGAAATCCAACGTTTAACATTTATTATTTTTTTATTCATTTTAATTATTTTTAAAAGTTTAAAATTGAAATAATGAGGGGGAGTTAATCCCCCTCTGATTTTTATTCATCTGGACTATAGTCATCCGGTGAAACATATCCATATAGGATGAAACAGGAAGAGTATGTATCGTCCGCTTCTGACTTGATGATTTTTTCAATCATTTCTCTGCCAGTTACTGATTTGTATTTGCATAGTCTCTTCCATTGTTCGTGAGTTTCCTTGGAAACTTTTATTGATAATTTATACATATTTTAAATTTTGTGAGACGGCTTCGCCTCAGTTTATAATAATTACACAGCACTTCAACCCTTAATGGGACGTGCTTTTAGATGGATTTGAAAAGGGAGTAATCTGTGACTGATATGCTTCAGGTTTTTATTTCACCTTGTCGCATACCTCACCTGTTTGGGTGATTAGTAGCACATTTGCACACCTTCCTTTACCCGTGCCTGACCGTAGTCGAGCAAAATAAAAAAATTGATTATTAACCCCTGTACTGGAATGTACAGGTTCTTTTTAGACGAATCTCCTAGGCATTATCGTAAGTGTAAATATTTTCCTTAACGAACTCTAATGCCCGTACGTTACTTCTACAACATTTCGACTTGTATGCAAAGTTTGCAAAACATATTTAACAAATGCAAGACTTTCCCAATATTTCTTTTGACTAAGTTTAAAC
>JAUUZY010000047.1 GCA_030592015.1 Candidatus Peregrinibacteria bacterium
GAGAAGCTGGGATAATTTTTTAAGCTCTTAGACTGTTGACTTTTGAGCTTTTTTGTTGTAGGGTGGCGCCTTTGGCCAATTTTAGTTGTTTTTAATTGAGTATTTTTTAATGCCCCCACTAGATTCAATACCATTGGGAGAAATTGATAGAGTTTCGGAAAGGATAATTTTGGTAGAAGGAGAAGTTGGATTTTCTGAAGAATATGTCTCAGTTAGCGATATAGTTGAAAGAAGCCGTGCTTTAACTGTGGAGAGACTGGGGGCTTATTATGAACAGCTCAATGCTGATATACAGTCTATAAGAGCTGAAGCAGGTGGGCAGGTGTTGGGCATGGAAGAAATTGTAAAGCAGTCCAGAGCATTTATATCGCTACAAGCATTGACTGGTTGGTCGTCTCAGAAGATTCTGGAAATGTCACCAGAGGCTGTACCGATGCAGGTTGTTTCGGAATCGTGTGGTAAACAGTTGGGTGATTATGTTGAGCCATTGTTGGCACTTGCTCGAGAGGAAGAAGTGACTGAAATTAACATTAATTGGATCAAAAAAAGATACTCAGCCTTAATAGAATGGATACGTAGGCGTAGGCAAGATGATTCGAATACAGAAAATCCTTATTGGGTGAAATTGAAAGAAATTTGTCTTCAAAATGGTGTGGAATTGGATATTAATTCAAGCCCCAAATGTCCTACTTTTGAAGAAAGAGTAGAGATGATAACTGAACATCTTCGTGGTTTGGATGGATTTTGGGGGGCAACAATGGCATTCACACATGAAGATAACAAGACGTATCATACTAAAATTCTACGAGAGCATTATAATGTTGGACAAGGGGTTGTATGGTCAGTTTTTTTGGATAAGCTACCCAAGGATGTGGCGAATAGATTCTTGTATAGAAGTGATAATCCGGAACTTTTTGAGGCATATCCGTCAGAAAAAAATTTATATGTTAAATGCAGAACTCGCTATTTACAGGTTAGATTAAAGGAGATATTGGATGAAAAAGATCCTGAAAGCTTTAATGCAAAATGGATTTTCAGAGAAGCTTCGGGTGTTTTTAAAAATTTAAGAAAAGTCAGAAAATATGACCACAATTTTTCCTGGACTGAATTTATTGATGGAGTAGGTGGGGGATGGCTCGATAAATTTACGGGTAAAACTGTTAAAAAAGGTGAATCTACTCCTGATGGTGAGGACTTGAAGGATGGTCGTACTCACAAGAAAGAATACGTTTCAGCGAGAAGGCTAGTTTTACAGGCAAAATTGAGAGAAATAATTGGAACAGAGAAGCCTCGCAGAATTACTCTTGATTGGCTCAAGCAATGTAAGAATGCAGGTTACTTAGGTTCTGCGGTGATGGCCTTGATGAATCTTGATGGAGAAATGACTTGGGAAGAATTCGTTGAAGATGCAATAGATTCGAGCACTAGAGCCACTACTACTGAAGGAAGGATAGATATGATTACACAAAGTTTGCTTGGTTACGATGGGGAATATTGGAGCCCTGTAACGGCGATGGCACACAATGGAAATAAACTTTATCATAAAGATGTCTTACTGAAGGGGTATGGTTCTGAGCATGGAATCAGATGGGAGCAAGTTTTAAAAGAATTGCCCGATGAAGTTGCAAAAAAGTTTCATTATGTGCGTGAGAATTCAGCACTTTTTGAAGAATATCCTCAAGAGGCACGTTTATATGTGATATCTAGAACCAGATATCTGAAAGAAAGGCTGAGAGAAATACTTAAAGAGAAAAATCCTGAATCATTCAATGCGAAGTGGATGGCTAGAGAGGCACCAGGGGTTTTGCAGGGCATTAAACGAATTCAGAAATATGATCCTGATTTTTCGAGTTACACCTTGGTTAGAAAATTGGGTGGAGGATGGCTTGATATATTTGAATCCCGTTTTGAGAAGAAAGATGGGCCTACTTTAAAGGGGGATGCCTTGAGAGATTACCAAGCTCAGAAAACGAGGTATATTGGTGAGCGTAAGCAGGTGTTGCAGGAAAGATTAGCTAAAATTCTTGAGGTTAAAAAGAGGCGCAATATAACTCTTGCCTGGCTGAAAAAATGTAAGGATGCAGGCAACTTGGCTTCAGCAATATCGTCTTTTATGAAGCTTGATGAAAATATGACATGGGAGGAATTTGTTGAGGAAGCTTTTGATTTGATTCCAGGGCAACTTACATTTGCAGACAGAATAGATATGATAACGCAAAACTTACTTGATCATGATGGAGATTTTTGGATTCCTTCAAATATATTCAGGCATAAGGGATGTCATTACTATCATAAGCATGCAATATCAAGAAAGTATGGTTCTGAACATGGTATTAGATGGTCACTTCTGTTAAAGACTCTACCAGTGCCAATAGCAAAAAAATTTCATTATGCAATAGAGAATCCGGAACTATTTGAGGCTTATCCAGAAGAAAGGGATTTATATTTTTTGTCAAAAATGCGATATCTTCAAGCACATCTTAGAGAAATATTTGAGAGGAAGAATCCTGCAGTAATTAATACAAGATGGCTCCGTGCTCATGCTGGTGGGGCATGGAAGGGGATTTGTGAAATCAAAAAACATGTTGCCAATTTTTCTTGGTATGGGTTTATTAGGGAAATGGGAGGGGTCTGGATTGATAGGTTTGAATGTCGATTCATTAGTAATGATGAATCTCAGTTGGCAGGTGTGCACTTAGGTGATTACCTCAATCAAAAGAAGAAATATGTATCTGAACGAAAAAAGGCTTTGCAAGATCGTTTGCGAGTAATTCTTGAGACTGAGAAGCCGGATCAATTTACCCCTACATGGCTGGGTGAATGTAAAAACGCTGGAGTTTTAAGCGATGCCATAGCGAGCCTAATTAAATTTGATGGAGGTATGACCTGGATCAGGTTTGTGAAAGAGTTGGGAGGAGGTTGGATAGATAAATTCGATTGTCACTGCTATTCTACAGAAGATCATTTGGATAAAATGCAGTTGGTTCTGGAGCGTGATCAAGTCGAAAAGTGGAGTATAGCGCTATTGACGACTAAATACAGAAATACTTTAGGGTCCGCTATTCAGAAGCATTTGAAGAAAAGCGGTTTAAACTGGCAGGATTTACTGGATTGTGTTTCCCCGGAATTGATTGAGCGGTACGATTACACGAAAGACGGCGAAGATGGGCATAGAAACCGAGCAGAAGTTAGGAAGCAGGCAAGGCTTACCACTCTGGGCATGCAGATTGATCAATTGATTGGAAGTCGGGACTTATCTGAATGGAGTATTGAAACGTTGAAGGAGTTGGCCCCTCATCTTCGTCGGACATTAAAAGATGATCGGCGAAGAAGAATATCTGATGTGATACCGTATTTATCAGAAAAAACACTATTATCATTCAGGAGTGATAACTTTGTACTTAAGTATCATGTTTTGGCAGAAAGAGTCAGAAGAGACCTTGGCGAAAGTGCAGTAAAAGGTTGGAAACTTCTTGATATAAAAGATCCAGAGTTGAGGCAAGAGGTGGAAGCTTTGGGCGATAAAGTAGAACTTGTTATTAAACATCTACCTAGCGAAATTAAATGTGCTTTTTCAAGAAATAATCGTGCAATGAATATGAGTCGGATACGAGTTGGAAATGTATTGGATAATGGGGGGGATGATACAGAAAGAGTTGATAGAATATTGGATGTGACTCGCTATTCTGAGACTGGCGAGATCAGCTATAGGTTATGTGTTGAGTTAAGAGCGGAGATTGTTAGGGGTAATAGGTATGCCGTTATGATTACTGATAGTATTTTGGAGGCGTATTTGAGTTCAGCAAATGTTCATATTGCTGCCAAAAGAGGAAATATGTCAGAGATACTCTTCCAGATTAAAGAAGGTGATGATATTCATATGCAGATGGTCAGAATGGCTTACAGATTATCGAGGGAAAATAGGACTATTAGTATCGATGCGCCTCGGGGGCGTGGTGAGTGGAGAGAGTGGACCTTACACGATAGTATACAGACAGCGACTACTCTTTGATTATTCTTCTAATTTGTGTAAATTAGAGTCATGTACAAAATTGCCATACTATCATCCACTAATGGGACTAACTTACAGTCTTTTATCGATGCTCGCGATTGTGGGGAGTTGGAAGGAATTGAAATCAGTTGTCTAATTACAGATAGGGCCATGTGCGGAGCTGGTGAAAAAGCTCGTGCTGCCGGAATCAAAGTCTATTTTTTAGATCCTAAGCCGGTTAGTCGTGAAACTTACGATCAATCTGTGGCTGATACACTGACTTACTTCGATGTGGATTTGGTTGTTCTTGGAGGGTATATGAAGATACTGGGTGCGCCTGTGGTTGATAAATATAGGGGTAAGATTTTGAATGTACACCCTAGTTTACTGCCCAAGTTTGCTGGTGGAATGAATTTAGATGTCCATCAAGCAGTTTTGGATGCTGGTGAAACAGAATCAGGCATGACTATTCATCAGGTTACCGAAGTGTTGGATGGTGGTGAAATTATTTTGCAGAAAAAGGTAGCCGTAGAGGCAGGCGATACAGCGGAATCTTTAAAAGATAAAGTACAAACTCTTGAAAAGGAATGGTATCCCAAGGTTGTTAAGATTCTGGCAGATGGTAAGGATCCTAAAGAGCTAATGACTTAAAACAAATTATGAAAGATTGGAAAGATTATAAATATCGGAGTCTTTGGCAACATCCTTCTTGGGATACTTTTCAGCAATCGACTGGTCGAAAAACTTGGCGCTTTGAGAATGTCGGAGCGCGGGCGATTGTTGCAAAACGTTCGATGCCTTTTGGTTTGTGTTGGCTCGATGTACCGCGAGGCCCATTGTTCAAAGATGAGGCCTCTTTGCAGAAAATTATGGAGGATATTCGCAATGTAGCTGAGCAGGAAAAGGCTGTTTTTGTTCGCATGTCATCTTATGAGAATCTACCTCTCAATCTTCCTGAAACTGACTTTGATTGCAATCCTCAGATTAGTCTGGTAATCAATTTGAGCCAGAGTGAGGAAGAAATTCTGGCGCATATGAAGCCTAAGGGGCGTTATAATATTAAAGTGGCTGATAAACATGATGTGAAAGTGGAAATAAGCGGAGATGTTGATACTTTTTATCATCTGCTTAAAAAAACAGGGGAGCGTGATGACTTTGGAATACATAATATTGAGTATTATAAAAATTTGCTTGGGGCCATGGGGCAAGATGCTCAGCTTTTGATGGCTAAGTATGAAGATCGCGTCGTGGCAGGTGGGATTTTTGTGTATCTGAATGAGTGGGGCATCTATTATTACGGTGCTTCCGATCATCATTATAGAAAAGTCATGGCGCCTTATTTATTGCAGTGGGAAGCCATTAAAGAAGCCAAAAAAAGAGGGTGTAAGTATTACGATTTTTTGGGAATTGCTCCTGAAGGCGCTGTGAATCATCGCTGGGCTGGAGTAACTCAGTTTAAAATGAAGTTTGGTGGTGAAGTGTTAGATTATCCGAAAGC
>JAUUZY010000055.1 GCA_030592015.1 Candidatus Peregrinibacteria bacterium
AAACTTCAATAATTTCTTTGCACTAACCTTAGACAGCCTATGCACATCAGTAGGAGAAAAATCCTTCCAACAATATCCCATAAACGGACATGGATAAGGATTCTTGCATTGCTTAAGTATTCTCACATCCAACTCATCCTTCTCCCCCATGGCTTGTATAGCCTTAGGAATATTCGCCAACACAGAAGTCCTCATATTTTCCACATCCTCTGAAATATTTTCCAGAATAAAAAGCGAATCCACATCAATCTCTCCATCCCTCACATACTTTTTGTTTAGATACACCAAATAAGTCTCCCCTATATCGTATCCATCCTTCTCAAACGCAATCTTCTGAAAACAAAGATCGGGAACATGTTCTTTCTTCAATTTCGCTGAAGATTTCACCTCATAAATATCCCATTTCCCAGTTTCCTCATTCAAAACAAAGACATCCGCCATAGCCTGAAGCTCCCCCGTCATAGCAGTAGCCTGAAACAGCACCTTCTGACCGGCTTTGATAAGTTTCTGAGTATTGCCTCGAGCCTCCTGATAAAACCCTTCAACAAGAACCCCATCACCCCACAAACGCCTCGCATACTCCTCCACCCTATTCCCCTGATCAAATATCGCCTGCTTCGCCTCAGTAGTCTCCTCCATCAAATCCTTCCGATTCTTCTGCAAGCACAGGTACTTCGGACATTGAATAAACTTCAGATAATCAGACTTTGTAAGCATGGTGAGAGTTTACAGGTATTATTGATTTTATGATATAATCCAAAAGAACAAAAAATCACAACTAACCTCAAAACTATGAACAAAAAGAAACAATTACTAGGAATGGGTAAAGGATTCTTTTGGATCTTTTTTAGCGCAGTATTCCTATTTCATGATTTTCATATTAATGAGATTAGTATATTCCCAGACATATTAGGTTATATATTTGGTACAATAGCGATTATCTATCTCGTACGAAACAAGAATTTATTGGACACAGGAGCACAAGCAGCCATTTTAGGAATAGCAGTATTTTTTGTTTTAGGTTTGATAGATTATATCTCCATCAACTTTTTTCACAGCACGTTAGAAAACAGCATATGGACTAGCCTAATATCCATTAGTCTACCAATCATAGCACTACTGACAGCATTAGTCGGATACAATTTATCCAAAAAACACATTCCCTCACTCGAAAAAAGCTGGGCAATTTTATCAATGCTCTATTCGGTATTATTCATAGTATTTCTAGGAGTAATTATCTATAGCGGGATTATCATATTAGGAGCTACAAGTTCCACTGCAGAACCAAAAATGATTCCACTCCTAATGCCTTTATTCTTCATAGGTTTAATTATCATTTACCTAGCAACTTTCATAATAATCTGGAAAACTTATTTGCACCTAAGAGGAAAGAAAACAATATCCAAACTTACAGCACCATTTGTACTAATAGGTATAGTCGTTGTTATAGTAATATTTGCTCTTTCAATCTTTCAACCTGGAGAAGATGAACAAATACATACCGATCTACGTTACACAAACAGCGAATTCGGATTTTCCCTAATTCTCCCCTCCTCAATCAATGAATATAAGGTAAAGATTGATAGAAATCCAATTCCACCACAAGCACTGGCAACACTAACTTTTGCTGAAGGAAATAAAACTACTTATAGTCCTTTTATAGAAGTAGCCGTTTTTGACCTCGGAAGCTGGGAAAGCAATTTAGGAACTAACAACAAGTACATCTTCGATATCTGGAAAACAGCAAATGCATCAACTATAAATCCATCATATGACTTGTCAGACAGCGAATTTGAGCAAGTAAAGAGTAGCTTTAGAACGCTTGGTGTAACAGTAGAAGCCAACGTAAAGCTTATTGAATAAAAGTGACCGCCCATCACGCAGCCTTATCGATCTCCTCCTTCTCTAATTCAGTAATCAGCTGCCCTCCAATTATTGTCTCCGGATCCATGTACATTTTGATTTTAGCTTCTTTGTCAGCAGCAATAATTGCCTCTCCAAAAGTTTTCCCTTTAGACAAAGCCTTCAACAAAGCCATTTGATAGATAGTCAATTCCCCAGTAGCTGCTTTTGTTAATTCTCCATCAACTCTTTCCAATACCCTACCCTGAATAATATTTATAACATCAGGTTTAGTTTGCAAAAATAATGAAACTCTTTGCTTTAATTCAGGTTCCTTCTCCATCGCTTGCAAAAACCCTTCACGAAGTCCCCCTCCAAAACAACCCATCGTAGAAAAATAAAAATTAGCATCCGGAAACTCTTTCGCAATTGCAATTAAATCACCCGCCTCAAGACCGTCACCAATCGCTAATTTTTCCTTACTTCCATGAGCATAAATATCAATAAAAAACTGTCGCGTTCCTTTAGTATAAGATTCGCGAACACGAGCCATCAAGTCCTCCTTAGGCTTACTTGTCAAAATAGGCGTAGCAACGTGCAAATTTGGATAAAACTGTCCCAAGCTCTCCGCAAAAACAGTTGAACCAAAAAAGGTAGGTGTTATCACAGGATCAAACTTGTCCAAAGAAAGCCTTAAGTATTCAATCCCTTCCGACTTTGGCAGATCAAACCCAGCCAAAAGATCAGCATATTTCTTCTCAGATTCATAATTATTATCAACCATAGAAACAACTTCAGCAAAATTATCTTCTTCCAAAAATTCAATAATTTTTCTAAACGACATTGTAATCAATTTTTCAGGAGTTTTCCTCGACTTCACCGTAATCGAAGAAGTACCACCCATAAAAGCAGAAGGTAGTTTAAATACATGAAACTCCCAAATTTCACCATCATGCATAATCGTATAACTATCAGTTTCATCCTTTTTTTCAACCTTATCCACCTTAGTACTTGCAAAAGTCAGCAATTCAAGAATTTTCTCTTCACGTTGCTCAAGCTTAGAGAATATCATAGACCTATCAAAAGCCTCAGAGTCGGCATCCTTCAAAAACTTATTCAACTCTTCAGGATGAGCCTTAATATGCTTTTTCATTTCCGCCTCCAATTTAGTAATTTCTGCTATAAACGTAGTATCAGTTTTTTTATCAATAAGAGGCTCAAACGAGGCCAAAAGAAATAATATTTTCATATGCTCTCTATAATCGGGCAATTTTTGCTCACTGACTTCCCATTCCGACACAGCCTTCATATACAAATTATTTGAATAATCAGCTACGCGATTGCGAAAAGCCCTTTGATACATTTTCGGCTCAAGCTTCTTCATTGACTCTGCTAATACCAATACAATTTTTATACGACGAGGCTCAAAAGACAACTCTTTCAATCTTAAATCCAAAAAAGTTCCAGCACCTTCCTTGTCCTTGGACTCCTTTGGAGCTAGTCGTTTTTTCAAGCCTTTAGACGATGCTTCAAAATTTTCTAGAAAACCACCCATATTATTTTTACTTACAAAATTATAATAGATGGGACAAGTTTACAGGTATTTGGGAAAATATTGAAGAATTGACATTGTGGCTACGTTTTGACACCATGTGATACACACATGTTTATTTTCCTCTCATGAAAACACTACTAAAACATTTATAAAACTAAAGAGCTAAAGGAAGAAGCAACTATTGGGAAATTCCCAATAGTTCAAAAAGAAGGTTCGAGAGAAGTGTAACTATTTCCATTTTGGAAACAGTTCAAATCAATTCCGATTTTGAAGAGGAAGTAAAGAAGATGAGACAAAATACATAAACACTAAATTGAATATCATGAAATTCACAGCAAAACACCAAGGAAAATGGGTTGCAGCAAAAGATGACAAAATCATCGCCGATTCAACAACTCTAAACAAATTAATACAAAAAATTAAAAAAAAAGAAGATCCTAATAATCTAAAATTTAGCCTAGTTCCAAAAGGATTTATTGCGAACTAAGTAATTCAAAAAGAATTTAATTCAAAATACATAGTCACTTTTAGATAGAAAAAACAAAGAATACCCCATGAAATTACTCAAAACCAAAATCAGAAATAAAACTATAGTATCTATTATACCTATACTACTCATTCAATTGGTATTACCAATTAGACCTATCACCTTATATTTAGTAGAAGATTTAGAAATCCCCATAGAATTACTCCTTATATTCGAAAGTGCAACAATACCTGTCACACTGTTTATTGTTTCGATATACATAATTCAAAAACTAAATTGGAAATGGCTAACCGATAAGCACTTCGCAATAGGATTCCTTATCATACTCCTACACAATTGGATAACAATGATAACCGAATCTCCAGTTATATATGACATATTTAGTGATGAACAAATTCTTTATATACTTAGCCTACTCAGTTATCCAGCATTCTTTGTATACAGAGGATGGGGCTGGGGCGCTAGTTTTTGGATAATAGCAGCTGTACCATT
>JAUUZY010000072.1 GCA_030592015.1 Candidatus Peregrinibacteria bacterium
ACCCTACTATTTAATGATATGAAAAAGAAGACAGACTGATTTTTGTAGCATTGGTTACAACCGCAGTGTTTCAGAGGCGAAGAAAGAGGAAAAGGGGACGATGTGTTTAAATATAATATGGCTTCGCAAAACATACATTAGCTGAAACAGAAGAATAAAAAGCAAAGGTTGGATTTATTATGACAGATACAAATAAAATTACGATTCTGCATTTTTCAGATGTCCTTTGCATTTGGGCTTACTTGTCGCAAATAAGGATTGATGAATTGAAAAAGAAATTTGGCAATGACATCGAACTGCAATATCATTTTATTCAAGTTTTTGGTTCCGTAGAGCAAAAGATCCATCAAGATTGGAATCACAAGGGTGGTTTTACTGGCTACAGTCAACATGTTCTGGAAGTCTCCTCAGAATTTGAACATGTCGAGGTCAATCCTGAAATTTGGACCAGAAACATTCCAGCCTCCTCTGCTAGTTGTCATCTTTTCTTAAAAGCAATACAACTCTGTGAAGAACACGAACAATCATTAAAAGACGCCAAATCAGGAGATGATCGCAAAACTGTATTTGAGAAAGCGGTATGGGAGTTGCGACTCGCTTTTTTTAGAGATCTAGCCAATGTCTCTGAATTAAAAGCTCAAATGGAAATAGCAAAGCGATTAGATTTACCTGCCCGGAAAATACAAGATCAAATAGAAAGTGGAGCAGCTTTTGCTGCCTTGGATCTCGATTTACAACTAAAAGAAAAATATCGAGTAATAGGCAGTCCTACTTTAATATTCAATGAAGGACGGCAAATCCTGTATGGCAATGTGGGATACCGTATTATTGAAGCTAATATACAGGAACTCTTAAGCAATAAAGAAGGACAGGCGAGCTGGTGTTAAACAGGCCTTATACGAAACTTGAAAGTTGATTAAAGATCAGGGAGAAATTACAGAATTGGGTATACTCTCTGGAAAAAAGCCAAACAATCTAGGGGTTACTGCAGGGAAGTTAGCACCTTGTCCATCAAGTCCGAATTGCGTATCCAGTCAAGGTGAAGGAAAGCACTATATTAAACCATTTACCTTTGTTTCGGATGCTGCAAATGCATGGGCAAAGCTGAGAGATATCCTGTTAAATTCCGAAGGAGTAACGCTCATTGAAGATTCTGATACGTACATTCATGCTGAATGTAGAACTAAAATAATGGGTTTTGTGGATGACCTTGAATTTTATTTAAGTTCTGAAGAACAAGTAATTCATGTGCGTTCTGCCTCGCGTTTAGGTTATTCGGATTTAGAGAAGAACCGCAAACGTGTAGAGAAAATTAGAGAGAAGTTCGAGCTTTAATGGCTGTCATGAATCAAGAGCCAATCGGGTAAAGGGAAGTTTCTCTCTGCCCCATGCTCCTCTCAGTACAGCGCATGCAGGTCTCCCTCGATACTCTTCACGAGACAAGCTTACTTTAGCGCTTCACAGAGTTTACTGAACCGCAGACATGTGAAAAAATACTCACCAACAAGTCTTTTAATTTGCAAATGACCATTCGGCTCGGGTGGTTCAATGACCTCTCTCATGCTCACTCCTGGGGTCGGACAAATAATAAAAATAGACTACTAACCAAAACTAGAGGATCAATTGTTGTTGCCTGATCCTTCGTTCCTGGCAATGAACGGTGAGGATGAGCAGCATCCGGATGATTGCTCGACGCGAAGTCCCTGCACCTGGTAAACCATGGGTTTTTTATAAATAGTGAGAATTATGAAAAAGCATACATCAATACTTGCTTTTATGTGTTTTATCCTCGTTTTAATTTCATGCAAGCAGGGGGCGACCATGAACAAAAAAACCTATAACCAGCTTACACCGGAAGAAGAAAAAGTGATTGTTCATAAAGGTACAGAGGCGCCATTTAGTGGAGAATATAACGACTTTTTTGAAAAGGGAACCTATCATTGCAAGCGATGTAATGCACCGCTTTATCGTTCGAAGGATAAGTTTCCATCATCGTGTGGATGGCCAAGTTTTGATGATGAGATTAACGGCGCAATTAGAAGGGAAATGGATACTGATAGGAAAAGGACGGAAATACAATGTGCAGCTTGCGGTATACATTTGGGTCATGTTTTTGAAGGAGAAGGGCTGACAGAAAAGAATACCAGGCATTGTGTGAATTCGATCTCACTGACTTTCGTGCCAGATAAAGAAAACCATCATACCGCAAAAGCCTACTTTGCAGGAGGATGTTTTTGGGGTGTAGAATATCTTTTTGAGCATAAACAGGGAATCATTTCTGCAGTCTCAGGCTATATGGGGGGACATATGGAAAACCCTTCCTATCAAGACGTATGTTCCGGAAATACTGGTCACTTAGAAGTTGTAGAAGTAACATATGCTCCACAAAAAGTGACTTATGAGAATCTTGCTCGATTTTTTTTTGAAATTCATGATCCAACACAGATAAACGGCCAAGGTCCAGATATTGGCGAGCAATATCTATCCGCTATATTTTATAATAACGATGATGAGAAAAAGACTGCTTATAAGTTAATAGATATCCTCAAAGCTAAAGGGTATAAAATTGTAACAAAAGTACTCCCTGCCGGCAAATTTTGTAAAGCTGAAGACTACCATCAAAACTACTACGACAAGAAAAAGCAGAAACCATATTGCCATGTATATCAAAAGAAGTTTTAGTATTTCGCCTTGCGAGACCCTATGAGGATTCTACAGTACGGCATATCCTGTGGGGCAGTTTAAAATCTTCGCCTTCCTTTATATTGAAGAAAATTGCTCATTTGGAATAGTTGCAGGAAAACAACATACAGCTTTTCTACAGACTCTTTCTACCTCTTGCCACTTGACAAATAAATTTACTATTGTACAATTGTCATAAATACATACTCTGGAGGTAAACATGGATGTTGTAATTGATACATCTGCATTGATTGCAGTTATTGCTGGCGAACCTGAACGTAATAAGATTGTTGAATTTACTACTGGAAATACACTCATTGGACCTGGTTCTATTCCCTGGGAAATTGGCAATGCCTTCTCGGC
>JAUUZY010000032.1 GCA_030592015.1 Candidatus Peregrinibacteria bacterium
AGGAAGATCTCTCGGATACAGACCTAATCATATGCTACCTTCTTCCAAGATCACTCGCAAAATACAAAAAGAAATTTGAAAAAGAACTAAAAAAAGGCAGTCGCATAATTTCATACGCATTTTCAATAAAGGGCTTAGAACCAAAGAAAGTAATAGCTAAAGAAAAAGGAATCAGCAAAATTATTCTCTACGAAATTTGAAAAGCCAGCGTACAATAAAAAAATAATACAAAATAAACATCCAAAGAGTGAACCATTCAATCTCAACAGATGCATAAGGAATAGATGCAAAAAATTTCACAAATAAAATCAACAACTCCAAAGACAAATACCCCGCAAAACCAAAAAGAAGACCAAAAAAACTCCAACCCCAAGAAAAAACTACAGCAAAAAATCCAAACAACATCGAAATAGGCAAAAAGGGTAAGACAAATAAATTTGCTATAGGTGAAATCAAACTAAGCCTCCCAAAATTATAAACTATCACAGGCAAAGCCAATATTTGAGCAGACAAAGTCATTAAAATAGATTCACGAATCTCAAAATGCTTCGGCAAAAACATAAAATATTTTTCAATCTTCGGAGAAACATAAATAAGTCCACAAGTAGCAAGAAAAGATAATTGGAATCCAACATCATAAACCAAAATTTTCGGATTCCACAAATTCATCAAGAAAGCAGCCATAAACAATCCAATAGTTACAAAATAAGGCCTTCCAAACCAAAGCGCCATCAAGCTAATAACGCCCATAATCCCAGCACGCACAACCGCCGCACTAGCCCCCACCAAAATTACAAAAATAAGAACAAAAAGAATTGAAGCAAATATCTTTTTCCTCCGACCCAAAAAACTAAAAGCCCCACTCACAATAACAATCACCAATGTAATATTATATCCGGAAATCGCAATAATATGAGTCAAACCGGTAGTATTGAAATCCTCCATTAAATGGTCGGGAATCCCCTTTCGACTACCCAAAATCAAACCGGCCATAAAACTATTATGTGGTTCAGGAAAAACCTGAGACATTTTCTCCTCAAACACAGTTTTAAACAAAAAAATATATTCATAAAAGACATTAATATAGTCTCCATAAGCTTCCGAAATAGCCGCCTTATACATAACAGCATAAACACCATAACGAGACAGATACTTGTCATACGCAAACCCCTCTATATCTTCCGGCAACTGCAACTTCCCCTTCATCAGCAAGCAATCCCCATAATCATAAACAGGATACCTACTCCCCGTCACCAAAACCTTTCCCAAAATATTCACCCACTCATCACCTTCTTTAATCCTCGTAGCATCAATCGTATATTTAACTCTATTATTTCTCACATCCACTTCAGACTCAATACAGCCCTCTATTTCAAAAAACCCGACATAATTACTCACATGCGTAAGCCCACCTTCAAAAGACACAAAAAATCTAAAAGCCCCAATAAAAAACGCCAAAAACGCAACCAGTACCACCTTAAAAAAACTCCCACCATCCCTAAAAAAGAATCTAAACAAAAAATAAAGAGCAAGCGCAGCCAAACTCGCAGCCTGAACGTATTCACGTTCTAAAACAAAATCTGCAAGCAAAATTCCAAACAAAAAGGAAACAATAAACAACAATACCCCCTTAAAATTACTCATAAAAAAATCCTACAGATCAGTTTTAAAAAATTTCTAAAATTTTCCTAAAAAAAACCAACAAATCCGCATACAGACAAAATTGCTAAAAGCAAAAAAGATAAGTACAATAGCTAAAACTTCACCCTCCAACCAATGAGAAAATTCAATATAAAAGTCCTATCATCGATAGCGATAATCACCATATTAAGTTCTCAAACAGCATTGGCAGCATTCATCGACCTAAACCAGAGCCATACAAATTACGATGCAATCACATACCTCGAAGAAAACAATATCCTAAATGGATACCCGGATGGAACTTTTAAACCTGACAACAGCGTAAACAGAGCAGAGTTTCTAAAAATAATTCTGGAGGGGTCTTCCATAACGCTAGACGAAACAGAAAATACTCCATTCTCAGACGTAAACCACAGTGCATGGTACGCAGAATACATCAAAAAAGCATACAAAGAAGGATGGGTAGTGGGATACTCAGACGGAACTTTTAGACCGGAACAAACCATAAACAAAGTGGAAGCACTAAAAATCTTAGGAGAGGTTCAAGCCTGGCAACTAGAAACAATGCCCTCAGATCATCCATTTGACGATGTTTTCAAGGCAGCATGGTACGCAACATACGTGTCATATGCAAAAGAGCGAAACTACCTAGAAGAAACGAGCGGGAATTTCTTTCCGGGAGACCTGATGAGCAGAGCAAAAATCAGCGAAATCATATATAGGACACTCATATCAAATGGCAGCAGCTACAATACTCCAGAAGCAAAAATCGCAAGAACTCCAGAAGATCCGAAAATACAAACAAGCCCTGACTTCAAAGAAATAGTAATGATAAACACCATAGTATCAACAGATTTTTACGACAATATTACACTGGACGAAGTACTACCGGGACAATTTTTTCTAGACGAAGTTTACATGATAGAAGGAAGCTCAAGCGCAGATTCGGTGACAATAACTCTCGAGAAAAGCGATCACTCAGACTTCGAGGTCTTCACAGAAGAAGTAGAAAACAACCACTTTGAGATCTCGGTTTTCTTCAAAGAAAGCGGAAGCTTCATACTGGGAATAGCCCCTGAAAAAAGCGGACAAATCAAAGCCGCACAAATAGAAGTAAACTCAAACTTACCATCAGAATCAAACCCAGACACCGCCGTTTTATCGACAAATCTAGACATCGAATATAGAGATAACACAACATTCGCAAGATTCACTGCAGCGGATTCAACAATAAAAAAACTCGTATTCAATCAAGGATCAAAAGAAGTCAGATATATTTCAAGACAAGATACAGACAGAATCCCTATTCAATATAGAGATTTCAAAAACTTCAGCACAGGAAACACAAGTTTTCATATAGAAACAGCAAAACTAAACTCATATATCCCATTAGAAATATCGTCAGCTTTCAGCACAAATCCAGGACCAGACTTCATAGCAACGGAACACAGTTACGACTTCGTCAACAATGACTCCATCACGATAAATCCACCAGACACATTAAACTCAACAAGCGAATTCTCAATTTCAGCAACAGTAAAAACTGAAACAAGCCAAAAGGGATACGTCATCAGACCGGACGGATTCGTAGACGAAGTAAACATAATCAGTTCCGGAGAAACAAGTGACTATTACGGACAAGAAGTATTAAACAGTGGAAGCGAAATCACATTCACCTACGACCCCGAAACAAGCGGACGATACATAATAGAAATAAACAACAAGGAAGGAGGTGCCATCGTAAACCACCCTATATATATAGGAAACAAAACCCCACTAATCCCAGATTTCTTCGACCTAAACACTAGAGAATTTTTCTCAGGAGATTTTGACGTCAAAGAATTCAGGATCGAACTCCTAGATAGGATAAATTCAGCAAGAACAAACCACGGGCTGGAAGAAATAGAAATAATATATGAATTAAATACTCTAGCCCAAAATCATTCCAACGATATGGCAGACAACGACTTCTTTGGCCACGTAAACCAAGACGAACAAACTCCGGATGACCGCAGAACTGAAGCCGGAATACTAACATCGGTATCAGAAAACATAGCAAGAGACACTGCCATAATATTCGCACACAACGGACTAATGAGAAGCGGTGCACACAGAAATAATATACTGAATCCGGAATGGGAAACAGTAGGACTAGGTATCGCAGTCGACGGAGACTACATAATTATCGCAGAAGAATTTTCAACAAAAACAATCACAAATGCCGAGCTGACAAGCCACAAAAACGATCTCTTTAAAGCAATTAATGAAGAAAGAGTGACAAACAATCTCTCAGAACTTAGCTATAGCAGCGATATCGAAAACGCAAGCAAATACCTAAACGACCAACTAATAAACAATGGGGCAACAATAAACAAAACAATATTTACAGAGGCTCTGGAACAAAACAACATATCAGGGAAGTCTCAGGTAATAGGCAGCAGTTTCAATCTTTGGGAAACAATTTTAGACTCAATCATATATGAAAAACCTGTAATTTTAGATGCAGATTGGGAAAGTACAGGAATCGATATACAACTAGACTCAACCGGCAATATCTATACAATGTTCATACTCAACCAGCCTTGAATTTTACCCAAAAGGCTTTAAAATAGAAACGTTGACCTAAAAAACCATAATGAATTTTAAGACTAAAAAAATAAACCACAAAGAACCAAGAATAAAAAAACCAAGAAATCTAAAAAAATTTAAAGCACTCACACCGATACTAATATCTGTAGCAATAATTTTTGTACTTGTTATAGGAATAGCAAAAGCCGTGAGCAATATAAATTTTACAGTATTTCTGACAGCAGCCGGTGACGAATTACTACAGGATGGATTTGGACATACAAACTTCCTAATCCTTGGTACAGGAGGAAAAAATCACGATGGTGGAGACCTAACAGACACAATTTTGGTAGCTAGCATGGACCCAGAAGAAAAATTGGTAAGCATGATTTCTATTCCAAGAGATCTTTGGATAAAAGATGAATTAATTGGAAATTCAAGAATAAATGAGGTCTACTACAACGCAAAAAAATACTACGATGATGCAAACATGGGACTGGAACACATGAAAGGGAAAATTGAAGAAATAGTGGGAGTTCCAATACACTATTGGGCAATGGTGGACTTCGACGGGTTTAAACAATTGGTAGATGTATTGGGAGGAATCGATATCGAAGTAGAAGAAGCAATATATGATCCATATTATCCAAAAGACGGAACATATCTTTACGAAACATTCAACATAGCCGCAGGCGAACAACACATGGACGGAGAAATAGCACTGAAATATGCCAGAAGTCGAAAAACAACCTCAGATTTTGACAGAGCAAGAAGACAACAAGAAGTTATATTCGCAATAAAAGAAAAAGCACTGGAAACAAAGGTTATATTCAGCAAAGAAAAAATCCTAAGAATACTGGACACACTAAAATCCAATGTATACACAAACATAAAAGTAACAGAAATACTGACTCTGGGCGGAATGGCCGACGAATATTCAAAAGACCAAATCAATCAAAGACTGATTCATGACAATCCAAACGATTGCGGCGGATTCCTATACACACCAGAACGAGAATACTACAACGGAATGTTTGTATTAATCCCTGCAGGTGGATTCGATTTCATACACAGATATGCAAGTTTGAACTTTCACATGCCTCTTGTCGCACACGAAGACGCAAAACTACATATACTAAACGGAACAAAAACGGGCGGAGTAGCAGGAGAAGCAAAACAAATACTACAAAGATACTGCTTTGACGTTATGCGATACGGAAATGCCAAAACTCAAGACGTACTGCAAACTACATATTACTACAAACAAAAATACGACGAGAACGGTAAGGAAATAGAATCAAGACCGGCATCAATAGACTTCCTAAAAACAATTATGGGCGGAGTGGAAACTACAGTAATACCGGCAGAGTATGAAGAATATTTACTCAAATCCGACATAGTTGTAGAAATAGGAGCAAACTACACAGACTCCGAAAACTATCTTGATGACCCATTCGTCCCACTCTACTACCTATACAACACACCAAGCGCCACTACAGAAACCACCACAGAATGAGAATTAATAAATTCATAGCAAATAACAGTGAATTCTCCAGAAGAAAGGCGGACGAACTCATAAAAGAAGGAAAGGTTTTTATAAATGGGAAGAAAGTTACAGAAATGGGAAGCGACATCGATCCGGAAAATGACGAAATAACAGTAAACAATAAAAAAATCATAGCCACAGGAGAAAAGGTATATTTCGCCCTAAACAAACCTCAAGATTATATTTCAACAAGAGAAGATGAACTAAACAGAGAGACAGTAATGTCACTTATGCCGCAAATTCCAAACTTGAAACCAATAGGAAGACTCGACAAAGACAGCGAAGGACTGCTTCTCTTCAGCAACGACGGTGAATTCATAAACCGCTACACACACCCAAGATTTGAGTGTGAAAAAGAGTACTTCGTAAAAATAAAAGGAGAGTTGTTTGAACAAGATGTAGAAAAATTGGAGGAAGGAATAATGATAGAAGGCAAAAAAACTTCCAGAGCAAAAGTGAACATTCTAAAAACTTCAAAAACAGAAACATTACTAAGAATAATTATCCATGAAGGACGGAACAGACAGCTAAGAAAAATGTTTGCCTCAATCAAGCATCCTGTGAAATACTTGCAGCGTATAAGAATAAAAAACATACAACTTGTTCCTCTTGAAAGAGGTCAATATAGAAAATTAACCCAAAGTGAGATAGATGATATCTAGTTTACTAAGCATATTTATTGCTTCAACAATTCAGCCACAGATTTCAAGTGAAGAACTCAAAACAGCTTTAACAGCAACAAGCATAGAGACAATAAGTCTTGAGTCGAATTCAAAAATTCCTATAAAAAACGCCCACTATATATCCCCCATCATTCAGGCAAAAAGCAGTATAAGCGTAGACCTAAAAACAGGGATTGTACTTTATGAAAAAAACGCCCACGAAAGAGTAGCAATCGCCAGCATCACAAAACTAATGACAGTATTGATAATATTAGAAGAAAATGAACTAAATGAGACAGTAACAGTTAGCCATAATTCAGCAATCACAGAGGGCTCAACCATGTACCTGGTAGCAGGCGAAAAAATTGCACTGGAAAACCTGGTATACGGAGCAATGATCCAATCAGCGAATGATGCAGCAGTGGCATTGGCTGAACACAACGCAGGAAGTGTCGACAAATTTGTTGAAAAAATGAACGCAAAAGCAAAGAAATTGGGACTAGTAAATACAAACTTCTCAAACCCCATAGGTTTAGACAGTCCAAACAACTACTCCTCCGCATACGACGTAGCCAAATTGGGAAAAGAAATATACAAAAAACAATTCGTACAACACGCAGTCAGCCTAAAAGAACTTGAAGTAAAGTCCGTTTCAGGCAATTATATACATAGACTAAAATCAACCAACGAATTACTGGACAGCTACTTGCACGTAAAAGGACTAAAAACAGGCAAAACAGACGCTGCAGGACTATGCCTTACTGTAATCGCTGAGAACAATTCAAAAGACGAAATTCTAACAGTCGTACTAAACAGTCCGGATCGATTCAAGGAAACAAAAATCCTAGTCGACTGGATATTCAGAGCTTACACTTGGTAAAACTTAACAAAAAATAAACGTGGAAAATTTAGACCAAATAATAGAAAAATTAATTCTCATATCAGGCTCCGGAACATTGGCATTCGTAATCGCCATAGTCCTAACTCCATGGTTCACACGACAATTGGTAAAATTTAAAGTAGGAAAACAAATACGAGAGAATGCTATATCAGGAGAAAAAGCGTCACTATTCGCCGCCCTTCATGCAAAAAAAAGCGGAACACCCACAATGGGTGGCCTACTCATATGGGGAACAATCATATTGGTAGTCATAATTTCCAGGATATTATCCGCCTCAGGTATTATTGACCATTCACTACTAAACAGAAAAGAAACATACATACCAATATTCACACTCGCTAGTTTCGGACTACTTGGAGCGGTTGATGACTATCTAAACATAAAAGGAATAGGAAAAACAAAGGGCCTAAGCGCAAAACTAAAGATGCTGTGGCTGATAATATTAAGTGGAATAGGAGCATGGTGGTTCTTTTCCAAACTAGGTTTCTCACAAATAGCTGTACCAATACCAGGAATCGAAGCTATAGACGTAGGATGGTTGTACATTCCTATATTTATCTTAGTGATCATCTCTACAGCAAACGCAGTGAACTTCACAGACGGACTAGATGGACTGGCAAGCGGCCTTTTGATACTCGCATTTAGTTCATTTGGGATACTGGCGTACGCAGATGGAATGTTTATCCTCGCAGCACTCTGTGCAGTGATATGTGGAGCAGTTTTAGCTTTTTTATGGTTCAACATACCTCCCGCCAAGTTCTACATGGGAGACACGGGCTCACTCGCTCTGGGGGCCACGCTGGGTGTGATAGCCATGCTCACAAGTCAGACACTTATCCTTCCTATCATTGGATTCATGTTTGTAGTTGAAGCACTTTCAGTAATCATTCAATTAACTTCAAAGAAATACTTCAAAAGAAAAGTATTCAAAATAGCCCCAATACATCATCACTTCGAACAATTGGGATGGAAAGAATCCACAATCGTTATGAGATTCTGGATAATAGGAGGAATCGTAGCCGTATTCGGAACAATCCTGGGACTGATTAATATAGCATAGGAGATAAAGGCTTATCACCATATATTTCTACCCCATAGTGAGTCCATGCAGGATCTTCAACGATAATTTCAACAGGATCATATTCCACATCAATGACTTCTTCCTCAACAAGCTCTTCTACTTCTACTTCCACAACAACAACTTCAAGATCATTAATCTCCACTGCAACAACTTCTTCAACAAGCTCAGGTTCTTTTACAAGCAAATCTTCAGCATCAGCCAAAGCATCCAAAGCTTGCTCCTCCAGAACTTCTTCCAATTCAGTTTCATCTTCAACAGCCAAAAGTTCCAACTCTTCAACAATCACCTTAGCCTCATAGGCAGGAGAATCAGGCAGAGTCAAAACCAAATCTTTCTTCAAAGTTAAAAGTTTTTCTTCAACATAGTCATCAAGCTCCTCAGCGTACTCAAGCTCCTTCTCATCAACTTCATCAACCATTTCATAGAATTGCTCCACCTCAACTGCAAAGTCATGTAAAACAGCTTCATATTCAGCCTTCTCTTCATCTGTTAAATTAGGATCATACAACTTCACCTCAGCAGCAATAAAATTCTGTTCAGCAAGATCAAGTTCAATCTGATGTCTCTTTACATCATCAATAGTAACCAAGAGCAGAGAACTTTCTCGTAAAGTATTGTCAAAAGAATAATCCTCTTCAAAATTCACCTCCAGACTATCCATCTTGGAAGCCAACAGTCGCTCCTCAACCTCAGCCACATAAACAATATCCTCCTCCAAGTTTTCTGTAGCCCACTGTGACTCCTCGGTAACTGCAACTTTCATTTCACTATCATCCTCAACCGTAACAGCATAACCACTAACTATTTTTTCCGTATTATCATTTGTTTGGGAATAAACCTCGACAGTATTGTGATAAACCTCCACCTCTACATCATCTTCATCCAACTCCACATTAAACGCCCCTCTCTTTGCACTGGTATATACATCTTTCGCAACCACAACAAAGAATGAATCATCTTCAACCAGGTTCAAAACCTTGGACCACATTGATCCATCGATAACAGAAACTTCAACATAAGTACTCACATTACTATCCCCTTCACTCCAAAGCCTATTGATAAGAACCTCAGTATCACCAGAAAGCCGACTAACACTATCATCGAAATATTCTATAACAACCTCACCATCACCGGTAATAACAGTGTCATTCTCATAAAGCTCCATCCCCTCTTGAGGAAGAATATTTTCACCATCTCTATTAACAAAAACTTCTCCTTCAAAATCGCTCAACTTTGTAAAAGTTCCGGCCCTAGCCACATTCGTATCAACACTTACAAACGAAAACATTCCAAAAAACATAAAGAACATCAGTGCCCCACTCACAAGCTGCTTATTGAAAGTAAAAAATCGATACCAGAAATGTCCTTTCATCTTCTTGCCCTCAATCACATCAAACACACGATTCTTGATCTCAACCCTATCAACAAGCGACAAAGAAAGGTCAGCAACTAAGTTGCGAATATAAGAAAGCACTACACAGTTGGAACTCAAAACGCGCTCATCCTTTGCCTTCAAAGTCTGAGATAAAATATTTTCCTTTATTTGGATTTTTCTAAAATCAGACAACTTTGGCTTTTCGATGCTACGCAACGCATGCATTAACTTCTCTAATTTTGGATCATTGTTATTCTTCATTTTTGTCATATATATACAATAAATCAAACGTGAAAAAATGGGTTTCGTTACATTATTTGCTCATAATCGATACCCATAGCCTCAAGTTCCTTTCTCAGAGCCTTCAAAGCTCTAAACTGTAGAATTCTAAGACTCCCCTCACTTTTCTTTAATAAACCGGCAATTTCTCTATTAGAGAAACCATCAATAAACTTATAAATAATAATATCTTGGTAATGCTGTTTGATATTCAATAAAGCCTTCTTCAAGTACT
>JAUUZY010000065.1 GCA_030592015.1 Candidatus Peregrinibacteria bacterium
GTGGAATATCTGATGCCGACAAAAACAGGATTTTTGATAAGTTTCAGACAAACTCTGACCAAAGCTCTATTGGGATGGGACTAGGTCTTTATATATGCAAAAAGATAGTTGAGCTGCATGATGGTGAAATTTGGGTTGAAGACTCTAGTGAAGGTGGTTCAGAGTTTTGTGTACTACTAAGAAAATAGCCTTTTAACGTACTCTCCTAAAATACTGGGTGGTGTATTTAATTTCACTAAATAATCATCTGCTCCTGCTTTAATTGCTTCCTTCCTCGTTTGAAACTGACTATAGTTCGAAAGCATTACCACTTTTGTTGTTGGGAATTTTCTGCGTAATTCCGGAATCAGATCTAATCCTGACTCTTCTTTTTTTCCTAGTCCTTGGTCCACAAATACCAAATCAGCATGAAATTCACCTGTCACTTTTCTTGTTTCATCTACATTCCTTGTTAATTTCACTTCATACCCTAGCGCTTCAAATTTCTTTTTATACATTTTCCCCAATGTCACCTCATCTTCAACTATAAGTATCTTTATCATGTCTCAAGCATAAAGCTCTTTATTATTTTTTCAAGTTTTATATACTTTGGTAAGATGACTTCAAAAAAAGAAAAAATTAGGCACTTTCTCTTGAATATTTTTACTGTGCTTAGTTTTGAGGCTTCCGAGAGCAATAAAAATCTGAAAAAGAAAAATGTTCAAGATTTAATCGAGGCTGCTAGCCTATTGGTAAGCCATGAAGCTGTTTTTTTGAATGAGAATCTTGATTTTTTTGAGCAGTCTGTTTCCTTGGAGAATATGTTGGAACTTTTACTATTCGCCTTTGAAGGTAGAAATGTAGATATTTCTTTGAAGGATTGTGATGTTTTGCTAGAAGTAGACAAACCCTATTTTGCTGAAGCACTAAAACTTATAATTTCCTATTTTACAAATATAGCCACAAAGATTGAGATTAGCTTTGATGAAGAGTCCAAGACCTTGCGATTTCCCCATAACTCTAAGGAATTCCCTGTGGATGATTCTGGCTCTTTATTTGACTATTTGAATATTGACAGTACTTATGACCACTCCCTTTCATATAAGCTAGCTCTCAGAATTCTAAAAAAGCATGGCCTCACCACCCACCACACCTCCAACTCCCTCACAATCTCCTTCTAGCCTGCCTCACCTTCTCATCCACTTCCTCTACCCTCTTATCGCGCTTTCTCGCCTGCCAATTCACCTGCCATTCGTCCCTTTCATCTATCAATCCCGCATGGGCCAGTTGGTGGTGGCTGCGGCAGAGCTTTACCAGTTCCTTGTGCGACCTGTTAAGGAAAAATCGTTCCGGATGATGGAACTCCGTGGCTAGCTCGTTGCAATTCTCTGCGCGACAACGATCATTTTGTCGCTGCTCTGTTTCTCTCTTCCTTTGCACCGGAATGTAGCGTGTGATTTTTGTAATCTTCTTGGTCTTCCTCGTCTTCGGCTTCGGAGTTTCGGCTTTTTGTAGCAATTCCTTGAGAACCTCCCCCATTGTCATCGCCTTTCCATTCTTTTTTTCCAGTTCGTGCTTGAACTTTTTGAATTGAAATTCTGTCTCCTCATCCACTTTGAATTTCAGCAATGTTCTGTCATCTTCAATCGCTCTATCCCCGCAAGGTACTTTGTCCCCTAAAGTTAGGGTGGATTGAGTAGTGCTCTTAGTTAGGGGAATATCCGACTTTTTAGGTCTCTCTCCGGGGACAGATTTGAATTTTTTCACTAGCTTCTCCAGACCGGACTTTGTGCATCTGTTCATATTTTCGATCCAAATTTTCTCATTCTCGCGATTCACCACAAATGCGATCACTCTCAACTTTGACCAACCATGTGTACGTATCTGCTCCCACATTCTAGGCATGTGTTCAAATTTATTGTTCAGCTGTAGGACTCTGTTGCATACTTCAAAACTCATTCCACTCAGCTTCGCGGCGAATTCATAAATACTCTGAAATCCCCTCCTCCGGTGCAAATCCCTTCTCGCCACCTCGGGCAAATAATAGGCAAATTCCCTCATCCACTTCCGCGCATTCCCCCCGCAGTCCTGACACTTTTTGTATAATTCTTGATCAGTCATTTTTCTTCTCTTAAATAGTAGATATTGGAGATGAATTATATCAAAAACTGGCTAGCCGAGCTAGATTAAAACGGCTAGTTCCTGCTATTATCGGTGGATAGCTTGTGAAAAAGTGTTGTGGCATTTTGTGGTCGCTGAGGCCGACTAATAAGGGTGTGAAGATGCACTGATCGCGAGCTCACTCGAGGCCTAGACACAAGCCGCGCCTCACCCCTTCCTTTCACCTCTTTCATCTTTTTCTAGACAAAATTCATATTTTTACTATACTTAGGTCTATTTTATTAACTTTTTTGATATGTCTGGGAAAGGAACAGAGAAAAATATTGATGATGCGTGGGACGATTTTGATATTGATGATTTCTGGCCAGATGTTGATGCGGACACTCCGACCGAGGAAGAAGCTCAGGTCGCTGAGGAGGTTCAGGCTGAAATTGAGGCTCAAGTTGACGAAACTCAGGCTGAAGAAGCTGTGACCGAGGAAGAAGAGATTGATAAAGATAAGGCAGAAGTTGCTGCGGACACTGAAATGGAGCCGATTGAGGCTCTTGTACATAATATCCCTGGCGATTTGCCCACTGAGACTCTTGCCTATCTTGAGCAAACTTTGATTAAAGCTCAAACCGTTGTTGATGAGGCTGAGGCTGAGCTTGCGACTGCTCTGGAAATGCTGGATGAAGTTCAGGACAAGGCCGATGTTGAGGCTGCTGAGGCTGCCGGGGAACTACTGGCTGAAGCTGAAGAAACTTCTGCTATTGCTGAGGAAATGTTGAAGGAGGCTGAGGCTAAAGCTGAGGCTGCCCATGCTCGAGCCAACAAGGCTGAGCGTAATTTGAGTCATTTGCAAATGGAGCTGGATAGGTTAAAAGCTGAACTTACAACCGCCAAAGGTGCAATAACTGCTCTTGGGAATGAAGCTGATCTCGCTGATGCTGAAAATGAAACCAAACTTGCGACTGCCAATAGTCTAATAACTGCTCTTCAGGATGAGGCTGATCTTGCTGTTGCTAAGGATGAATCAAGACAGATCAATTGTTTGAAAACTGAGCTCTCTGCTGCCGATGAAGAAATAGCTGCACTTAACGCTGAAGTAGACAAGGCTCATAATTTGACAGATGATCTTGCGACTGCCAGGGCTGAAGCAGAGCAGCTCAAGGATATATTCACTTCAACCTTGCGTGCTCTAGAGGAAATTTATGCTTCAATTGACCCTAAGGAAAATCCGTTTAGTGCTACCCTTCTTAGGAAAATAAATTCTGATGGTATAGACCTGATAAATTCTACTGCCAATCTGGAAGAATCTCAGAAAATTTCTTTGGAGAAGCTTAGCATGGAATTAGTAAGTGTTTTTAATACATTTAAAACTGAATGTCCTGATGCTCATATTAAATTGTCTAATATTGCCAATGGTCATATAGACATAAATATTCCTCAGTTAAAACGTGTTTTCTCTATTCTTTTGCATAGGGCTAAAATTAGTAATTCCGAAAATAGGTCCATCCAAGTTCTTGGTGGTGTGGCTGGAAGAAAACTGTTTTTTGTTCGAATCTTGGATCATGGTCCAGGATTTGAGACGACTGATATTCCTGAACTGAGAGATGCCAATTTGGATAA
>JAUUZY010000004.1 GCA_030592015.1 Candidatus Peregrinibacteria bacterium
CCGGTTACAAGCTCAAAACTAAAGATATCAAAAAAGACAAAAGGATACTTCCTAGCAGTTGGAAGACTAATCCCATACAAAAAATTCGACCTAATAGTAGAAACGTTCAACCAGATAGGACTGCCATTGAAAATCGTAGGAACAGGAATAAGTGAAAAAGAATTGAGAAGACAAGCCAAAGGAAATATAGAATTCCTAGGTTACACCGATGACAAAACACTAAGACAACTATATAGCGAAGCAGAAGCACTAATATTCCCACAAATGGAAGACTTTGGAATTACTCCATTAGAGTCAATGAGCGCAGGAAGACCTGTAATAGCATACAAAAAAGGAGGAGCCCTAGACACAGTTGTTGAAAACGAAACAGGTATATTCTTCGACAAACAAACCCCAGTACATCTAAAAGGAGCGATAGAAAGATATCAAAAAGAGAAAAACAATTTCGTTCCGGAAAAGATAAAGGCCCACGCAGCAAAATTCGACAACAAAGAGTTCGAGAAAAAACTCGTAAAATATATAAAGGAAAAGTGGAACGACTGGCAAAAGGCTAACTAGCCGGACAATAGAGAGACCACAATATTCACTAAGGCAAAAGCAAGCATCGCCAAAGCAAAACCTCCAACTCCATACATAATGGCCTTTTTCCCTTTATCCTTATCATCAGAAAGACCAGCAAAGAGGTATAAATAACCACCATAGACAATTCCTCCAACAGCAATCAGCCCAGCTAAACCAAGAACAAACTCTAACATGGTTCGAATATAGTAGGGGAGCATCCAAAGTTTGATATTTCCAGTTTTAATACCACAACCCAAAATATCTGCAGTAGTAACAGATTTTCCAAGCATTGGGATATTAACATTTGTTCTGTTCGCAAAAGCATATTTTATAGAATTTACAGGAATAGCTACAGGAGGGCCGTATGGAGCTGGAGTTTTATAGTTTCCTTCGACGTACTTCATCACCAAAACACAATCATCAACACTAAGCTTAGTAGCAGGCAAAAGACTCTCCGAGGACTGTGCAAAAACAACAGGCAAGCCAAATGAAGACAAAATAGCAACCGCAACTACAATGGATATAAATCTATTAATCACTTTTCTATTTTTCATAATTTTTATTTTATCCCAATAACTATAGCATAAAAGCTTGCTCAATTAAAAACTCATCAATATAATGCCAAACACTAACTTATAAGCAAATGACCCGAAAAGCGACTATCGCAATCGTAGGAAAACCAAACGTAGGAAAATCGACACTTTTCAACCGTTTAATTGGCAAACGACACGCAATTATAGCCAACGAAGCAGGAACAACAAGAGATCGTGTATCACAGCACTTTGATGCTAGCGGCCACGATACGCTGCTTGTTGATACAGGAGGAATGGAGTATGGAAAGCAAGAAAACATAGAAGAAGACGTTCAAGCACAAGCTAGAATCGCAATTGAAGAGGCAGATTTGATCCTATTAGTAGTAGATATCGCAAATGACCTAACCGTTGACGATTTTTCAGCAGCAAACCTTCTACAAAAATCGAAAAAACCAGTCATTCTTGTAGCAAATAAGTCAGACAGCCAATTAGCGGAAGAAAATATATTCAACACATACGAGTTGGGATTTGGCAAACCTGTAAAGATATCAGCAATTCACAAGAAAGGAATAGGGGAGCTAAATACAGAGATATCGGACAAGCTAAAAAAATTGGGATTTGAAAAAGAAGACAGCGTAAAGAAAAAAGATGACATAACAAGCATATGTATCTTGGGAAAACCAAATGCAGGAAAATCATCCTTGGTAAATGCACTACTTGGAATAGAAAAAGTAATAGTATCGAATATTCCGGGAACAACACGCGATATGACAGATACGGAAATAGAGGTAAAAGGGAAAAAATATAACCTAATAGATACAGCCGGACTAAGAAGACCTGGAAAAAGAGAAAGAGGAATAGAAAAGTTCAGCGCATTACGTTGCGCCACAGCAATAGACAAAAGCGACATAGTTGTATTGCTAATAGACGGAGATAAAGGAATCACAGCTCAAGACTTGCACATCACTCAGATGGCACTGGAAGCCGAAAAAGGATTGATAATAGGAATAAACAAATCAGATCTACTTGAAACAGAAGACAAAGAATGGTTAATACGGAAAGTACAAAGGAAATTCAGTTTTACACCATGGGCACCATTAATATTTCTATCAGCGAAAAACAAAAAGAATATATTTGAACTATTCAAGCTAAGCGACAAAATAATGGAAGAAAGAGAAAAAAGAATAGAAACAGCAGAATTAAACAGTTTTTTCCGAAAAATAACACAAAAACATCTACCAGCAAGCGCGAAAATGAAGAAACCAAAATTTATGTACGGAAGTCAGGTAGCAAGTTCACCACCAAAATTCGTATTATTCTTCAAAAATTCCCCAAACCTGCATTTTTCATATCCAAGGTACCTAGAGAACGAATTAAGAAAAGAATATGGATTCAATGGGACCTCCATACATCTTAAATTCAAAAACTCAACTTCAGTTCCAAAGTCAGAGAGATAAAAACTTCTCTCTTACAAGTTTAGCGTCTTTTCCAAATTTCTCAGCCCATTTCAAGTTGTATTCTCTTCTTCGATCTACATTGTGAAACTTCAAGATATTTTCTTTCACAAGTAAGTTGGAACGCTCATCCGCAATTGAAGCTTTTTTTCTAGCCCTCTTCAACTGCCACTTTTTCAAAACACCCTCAATTAATTTCCCAAACAATCCAATCAAGATAAAATTCAAAATTCTCTGAAAAAACCTGAAAAAACCTGACTTCACAATGAGATGCTTCCTAGAAATTAGTAATTTAGTATCAAAATAATCATGAACCCAAGCATTCTTCGACAAAAAAACTTCAGAGTAAAAAAGCCCAGCACCATTCCGCTCATCTATAACAGGAAGTAGATGTGGAATCCAGTAAGCCAGATAAAAATCATTATCCAAAGCAATAGCAGACAAATCTGCCATCTCTTCATCAATAAAAAAACTCAAACAAAAACGACCATTCACTTTTTTCCCATGTCTCCTAACCCCAAGAATCTGAAATATCGCAGTAATCATAGTACGAACAATAAAAAGACGTCCTTTTTCAGCCACAATAAAAAGATCTATATCACTATCATCATCAACATTTCCAAAAGAAAGGTTGTTACAAACAGCAACCATTCGCACAAAAGGCACAAGCTGTAAGAAAGGAACATAACGCTCAACTCGTTTCCATAATTTTTCTTCTATTACTTCAGACATAATTTAATTATAATTCCAAATGATATTTTTAATTGATTATGGCAATAAGTAAAGCAATAAAGAAAATCCTAAATGATTTACCTGTTTCTCCGGGAGTATATAAAATGCTCGATAAAGAAGGAAAGGTTATATACATAGGAAAAGCTAAAGATCTAAGCAAAAGGGTTAAGCAATATTTTCAGAAAAATTATGAACACTCAACAAGAACAAAAAAACTTGTAGAAAACATCATCGATATAAAATTTACTGGAGTAGATACAGAATTAGAGGCCATGATGCTGGAAACAAACCTAATCAAACAATTCCTCCCAAAGTACAACATAATAATGAAGGACGGGAAAAACTACGTGTACATCAAAATAACAAAAGAAGACTTTCCTCGAATTCAAATAGTAAGAAATATTTTAAAAGATGGGGCAAAATATATAGGACCAAAGTCCTCAGCACACAAAGTAAAAGAAACATTTAAAGTACTCAAAAAAATCTTCCCATTTCGTCACTGCAGCTTAGACATAAAGGAAGTTCCGGGAAAGAAAGTAAAACTAAACAACAAAGTCATAAAATATCCATGTTTAGATTTTTTCATAAAAAGATGTGCAGCCCCATGCATAGCCCACTGCAGTAAAGAGGAGTATCAGGAAATAATAAATAATGTAGAAGACTTCTTAAATGGAAAGGCGGATGAAGTACTAAAAAGCCTGAAAGAGGAAATGATGGAACACGCAAAAAATAAAAAATTCGAAAAAGCAGCAAAGACTAGAGACAAAATAGAAAAGGTAAAAAACATACTGGAAAAGCAGAAAATTTCAGACCCAAAACGAAAAGATACAGACATAGTAAACTATTGTGTCACAAGAAACAGGGCATATTTCAACTTATTCCAAGTACGAGACGGGAAACTCATAGGACAGGAAAACTTCGTACTCAGTGCCGAAGAAATAGAAGAGGCAAAATTGAGTCCGGAAATACTAGAGGCATTCTTGAAGCAATACTATGGGATAGCAACTGACATTCCAAAAGAAATATTGATTCCACATAAAGTAGACAACAAAAAAGAAATCGAAGAAATGATGGCAACAGGACTTAAACACAAACCCAAAATAATTATCCCAAAAAAAGGAGACAAAAATAAACTATTGGGAATGAGCCTAAACAATGCACGAATATATGCAGACAGAAATAAACCAAGCTGGCAGGAAGAAAATGAACTCACAATAAATGCGGCAAAGGAACTTCAAAAGGTTCTAAATTTAGATAAAGAACTAAAAAGAATAGAATGCTACGACATATCACACTTGAGTGGAACAGATACAGTAGGATCTATGGTCGTTTTCGAAAAAGGAGCACCAAAAAAATCCATGTATAGAAAATTCAAAATCCGCACAGTAGACGGAAAAGCGGACGACTACAAATCAATGGAAGAAGTCATGTACAGGCGATTTTCAAAAATCACAGAGCAAATGCAGCATGTGGAATATAGCTTCAAAAAGGCGCGCAAAAAAAATCATAAATTTATAGAGAAAAACAGCAAAGTAAAACTGGAAAAAAGTGACAAAACTTTCTACATACTGGAGAAAGACAAAAAAGTGGCAGGATTCATAGCTACAACAGAACACTCAAAAAAAGTAGCAGAACTCACCAACCTATGGCTCAAAAAAAGCGAAAGAGGAACGAAACTTGGATACAAACTAATAAAAAATGCCATTAAAAAAACAAAGGCAAAAAGAGTATATATTTTGTGCAAAACTGAACTGAAAGAATACTATCAGCTCATTGGATTCGAAGAGATCAAAAAAATCCCTGAAGAATTACGTGGAAAAAAGAGGCCCAAAAACATCACTCCACTTGCATTCGACAAAATTAAATACAAGGACGACGAGTCATTCACAAAAATCCCGGACCTCGTAATAGTCGACGGGGGAAAGGGACAACTAAGCGCAGCTACAAAAATATTCAAACAACTGGACCTAAAACTTCCGTACATATCCCTAGCAAAAAGACTGGAAGAAATCTTCCATCCAAAATCAAAGAGGTCAATTATATTACCAAAAACCAGCGAAGCTCTAAAACTCCTACAAAGAGCCCGCGATGAAGCCCACAGATTTGCAATCTCCTACAATAGAAACCTCAGAAGCAAAAAATTTAAGAAAAGGTAACTATCTCACCCTCCTTTAAAACTTCCTCCACAAATTCCTCAACCTGAAAAAGTTTTTCATACTCACGAAGGTCGTAAGGAGAAGCGGTTAGCTCAGGATGCTTAGGATTAAACATAGAACAAGTATCCTTGCATGGGAGTTTAGAAATATCATGAGTACCAATCACCTTCGAAATATCAATAATCTCATCTTTATCAAATGCGATCAAAGGTTGAAAAAGGGGAATCGAGCCAGCTTCATGAACCGCAAACAAATTTTGAGGAGTCTGAGAAGCAACCTGCCCATAACTATCACCGGTAATCACGCCCTTGGCCTTTTCCTTCTTTGAAATTCTCTCAGCAATACGAAGCATCATTCTCCTATACAGAACAACTCGAACTTTTGCAGGAATATCAAGATTGGTAGCAATAGACTTCTGAACTTTTCCAAAAGGGAAGAGGTAAAGCTTTGTATCAAATTGATAATCGCTCAAAACTTCAACCAAATTCTTCACATGATCCATCTCAGACTGATCAGTGAAAGGATAAGCATGGAAATGAACAAAAATAACACGAGCACCTCTACGCATCATTCTGTAAGCCGCAACAGGAGAATCAAAACCGGAAGAAATCATACAAATCAGTTTAGCCCCACTATTGGCAGACAAACCACCCGCACCCAAGTATTTTTTATAAGAGAAATATCCAAAATTATTGAAAAACTCAACATTGAAAACAAAATCCGTATTTTTCATTTTGACCCCAATGTCAATCCCACTTCGCAACAAAAAAGCTCCGATTTCCTTAGCAGCCTCTATAGAACTATAATCCAAAAGTTGAGACCTTTTCACAGTCACCCTAAAAGTTCCACCACTACCGGGAATATCATCAGGCATATTTTCCCAAATTGCTTCACCTAAGTCCCGAAGATCAATAGACCCTTCATAAACAAACTGAAAATTCTTTATAGCAAAAATCTTCTTGATAACTTGAACATAATCTTCCTCAACAAATCCAGACTCCAATGGAACCATTAACCGACTCAAAACTTCATACACAGAAAAAGTCTCCCTAAATCTCTTTTCAAGTTTTTCCTTTATTTGCTTTCTGAGCTTATCGACAAAGTATCTCTTATTAGACTTCTTTAGACCGATCTCACTGTAATGTATTAGTAGATAACGCTTCATATGCTAAAATCTAGCAGCATTTAAAAACATTACAATGCAAAGTCTAGAAAAACTCTTAAAAAAGGGCAAACCGGTGATTATGGGAGTTCTAAATCTAACCCCTGACTCATTTAGCGATGGGGGAATGCATAATTCCATAAAAAAGGCTTTAACTAGAGCAAAGCAGATGGAAAAAGAAGGTGCAGACATCATAGACATAGGAGGAGAATCATCGGGACCAGGTTCAAAAAACATAAAACTAAAAGAGGAAGAAGAAAGAGTCCTCCCAGTATTAAAAGAACTACGAAAAAAGACAAAACTCTTAATTTCCATCGATACATACAAAGCAAAACTCGCAGATAAAGCATTAAAAGAAGGAGCAAACATAATTAACGACGTGACAGGACTAAGAGGGGACAGGGACATGGCGGAAATTATCGCAAAACACAAATGTCCGGTAATAATAATGTACTCAAAAGACAAAACAGCTCGAACAACAGTAAAAAAGAAAAAATATACAGACGTAATCGCTACGATAGAAAAATTCTTCAAGCAACAAATTAAAAAACATGGAATCAAAAAATCTCAAATAATCATAGATCCTGGAATGGGACAATTCATAAGTGCTATACCAAAATACAGTTACGAAATATTGGCCAGACTCGGAGAGTTGAAAAAGCTGAGATACCCTATACTCGTCGGGGTTTCACGAAAGTCATTCCTAGGAGGAGGTGTAGAATCAAGAGAGAAAAAAGGGCTCGTGGCTAACGCTATTGCATATCTTAACGGAGCAAGTATAATTCGAACCCACGATATAGAGGGGACAAAAAAATTCCTAGATAACCTAAACAAATAATGCCAAATCTAAGCTTAAGTACTGCATTTCATTTCGCAGCATCACACTTCCTAACAAAATATCATGGAAAATGTGAAAATCTGCACGGGCACAATTACAAAATTGTAGTCAGTATACATGGGCCAATAAAAGAGGATGGAATGGTAATAGACTTCAAAATCATAAAAGACATAGTAAACGAAAGAGTGATTGATAAACTCGACCACACACATCTAAACGACACAATAGACAATCCTTCCGCAGAAAATCTGGCAATATGGATCTGGGACAAAATAAAAGACGACCTACCACTAGCAAAAATTGCGGTTTACGAAACAGAAAATTATTATGCAGAATACAGTGGAGAATAATACAATTTACTTGGGACTGGGCTCAAACATGGGAAACAGAGAAAAGTTCTTGAAAAACGCAATACAAGAGTTAAGTAACATAATCAAAATAGAGAAAAAGTCATCAATATACGAAAGCAAAGCAGTAGAATACGAAGATCAAGACGATTTTCTCAACATGGCAATAAAAGGAAGGACAAAATTGTCAGCAAAAGGGCTAATAGAAAAGATTAAGGAGATAGAGAAAAAGCTTGGACGAGAGAAAACAATAGACAAGGGGCCACGAAAAATAGACATAGACATACTATTCTACAATGAAGAAATAATTGAGGAAGAAGGGCTAAAGATTCCACATCCCGCAATACAAGAAAGAAGTTTCGTGCTAGAACCATTAGCCGAAATAGAAGGTGAATTCATACATCCAAAACTAAAAGAAACAATAAACACATTACTAATACAATGGACAAAGAAAAAATAGAAAAATTGATAGGGGAACTCCTAACAGAGATAGGGGAGGACACCGAAAGAGAAGGGCTGAAAGAAACTCCCAGAAGGATAGCAAAATCATACGAGAAATTATTTGGAGGATATTCAAAAAACCCAGAAGATTTCGTCACACAATTTGACGGAGAAGATTATGATGAAATGATCATATGTAAAAACATAGATTTCTATTCAAATTGCGAACATCACATGCTTCCATTCTTCGGGAAAGTACACATTGGATATATTCCGGACAAAAAAATCATAGGACTTTCAAAACTACCAAGAATAGTAGAAATGTTTGCAAGAAGACTACAAAATCAAGAAAGACTCACAACACAAATTGCAAATACAATAAGTAAAATACTGAAACCAAAAGGGGTAGGAGTAGTAATCGAGGCACAGCACCTGTGCACAATGGCAAGGGGAGTAGAAAAACAAAATTCCAGCATGATAACTTCCTCCTGCAACGGATTATTCAAAAACAACTCAAAAACAAGAAGTGAATTTTTAAATCTAGTTGGATGATTCTCCTAATCGACAATTACGACTCATTTACATACAACCTCTATCAGCAACTCGAGACATTAGGAGCAAAAGTCATCGTAAAAAAACATGACAAAATCACTCTAAAAGAAATAGAAAAGCTTGTTCCCTCAAAAATCATTATTTCACCAGGACCTAAGGCTCCAAAAGACAGCGGAATCTCGATTTCTGTGATAAAAAAATTCTACAAAAAGTTGCCAATACTAGGAGTATGTCTTGGGCACGAATGTATCGGAGAAATTTTCGGAGCAAAGATAGTTCAAGCAAAAAAAATACTTCATGGAAAAACTTCAGAGATCTTTCATGAGAAAAAAGGAATATTCAAGCGAGTAAAGTCACCATTCAAGGCAGCAAGATACCATTCTCTAGCAATAGATAGAGTTCCAAAAGGTTTTAAACTAACTGCATGGAGCAAAGATAAGGAAATAATGGGAATCCAGCATGAAAAATATCCACTTCATGGAATTCAATTTCATACGGAATCATTTATGACAGAGTATGGAAACAAAATAATCAGAAATTTTCTCAATGAACTATAAAACCATAAAAAACATAGATCCACTAAAATTTTTCGCAAAACTATCCAAAGAAGAAAAAAACGTCTGTTTTCTACATAGCTTTAGCAAAAATGGATGGAAAACAACAATCGCATGGAACCCAAAAGAAAAATTCAAATACAAAATGGGGGACAAAGAGAACTCAATCGAAACATTCAAAAAATTCAGTAAAAAAAACGCAAAGAAAGGAAGAAAATTAATCGGATATTTCTCATACGACATAGGATATGAATTGCATCAAATAAAAAAAACAGCAAAAGATGATTTAAGGCTACCGGACATCCTATTCTACGCATTCGACAACTGGATCACATTCGAAAAAAACCAGGCAAGAGTTCAAGAAAAATTCTATAAAGAGCTAGAAGAAATAAATAAAAGAAAAATCTCACCCACCAATAAAACTCCAAAAAGCAAAAACTTCAAAGCAACAATTAGCAAAGAAAAATACAACAAAGCCTACAAAAAAATAAAAAATTACATCAAGAAAGGGGACATATATCAAATAAACTACACACATAGACTAGAAGCCAGTAGCGAAATCTCAGCAAGAAAATTATTCCTAAAAGTAATAAAAGAAAATAAAGTAGATCATCTCGCATACATGGAAGGAGAAGGATTCGAAATACTAAGCGCATCCCCTGAAAGATTTGTGAAAATAAAAGACAGGAAAATAGAAACCTGCCCAATAAAAGGGACTCGTCCACGAGGAAAAGCAAAAAAAGAAGATGAAAAATTGAGGCAAGAACTACTCGACAGCGAAAAAGAAGCAGCAGAATTGAATATGATCACAGACCTACTCAGAAATGATCTAGGGAAAATATCTAAAATCGGAACAGTGAAGGTAAAAGCAAACAGACTAGTACAAAAGTGCCCAACAGTCTGGCACACATACAGCAAAATCACAGGAGTAATAGACAAGAAGACATCAAACCTAGACGCGTTGATATCAATGTTGTCAGGAGGATCAATCACCGGATGCCCAAAAAAAAGAGCAATGGAAATAATCGACGAACTAGAAAATAAGACAAGAAATATCTACACAGGAGTAATTGGATTCATAAATCCAAATCAAGACCTGGACTTTAATATCGCAATTCGTACAATAATAAAGAAAGAACAAAAATTACACCTACAAGTAGGAGGAGGAATCGTTCTTGACTCGACAAACAAAGCTGAATTTAAAGAGACATTTGATAAAGCCAAATCGTTCATGAAAATCCTATGATTATTTTATTCAACAATAAGTTCATCACAAAAGCCAACGCGAAAATTTCGTTATTTTCCGAAGCTGTCATGTATGGCTATGGAGTTTTTGAAACAGTCAGAACCCACGACAAAAAAATATTCAAAGGCAAAGAACATACAAACAGACTTTTTCAGTCAGCAAAACTTCTAAAACTAAAAATAAAACACAAAAAGCCGGAAATTCTAAAAATGATGGAAAAAGTGGCAAGGAAATCTCCACACAAGAATCAAAAAATAAAAGTAATAGCTATAGAAGAGGGGATTTACATAATTTCAACAAAAGCCCCAATCTACAAAAAACTCAAAGAAAAAGGGGTCAGCTGCAAAACTATAGTAGCGCACAGAGAGCTACCCAAAGCGAAATCCTTATCCTATCTAAGCTCATACATGAGCCACAAAGAAGCGACAAAGTCCGGATACTATGAAGCTATACTCATAGACGAAAAGGGAGAAGTATACGAAGGAGCATATTCAAACATATTTTGGTTCAAAGGAAATACACTTTGTACACGAAAGGAAGAAGTCCTCGAGGGCATAATACGACAAACAATAATCAACAATTCTCCATTCAAAATCAAATTCAAAAATATCAAAATAAAAGAACTTTTAAAGAAAAAGGAGATTTTCATGACCCAAAGCGTGAGCGAAATATTGCCAATTACAAGAATAGACAAAACAAAAATAGGAAACGGCAAAGTAGGGGAGAAGACAAAGGAAATAATTGATATCTTCAAACAAGTTAAGTAAAATACAAAAAAATAACAAAAAGCACATGACAGATTCAAAAAAAGGTTCATCAATTTTTAAAAGGCTAGCAATTGTGTTACTGGCATCTTTCATATTAACCTTGGTAACTTCAGCTGGCACAACATTGGCAGCTGCTGACACCTGCTATTGGGTAGGATTGGCCGATGCAAACTGGGACGTTGCAGGAAACTGGGACACTACTAGTTCAGGAGGGGGAGGGGGTGACTGCGATGGAGGGACATATCCAGGATCAGACGATTCCGCAATTTTTGACTCCGGTAACATTGCAAATGCAACCCTAAACGTGAACACTGTAGGGACAATGACTATGTCATCAGGATTTACGGCATCAGTTACAGCAAGTTATGCAGGAACAACAACATTTAGTGGAGTTTTTACACAGGCAGATGGAACATTCAATGCAGGAAGCAATACTGTAAGCTATAACAGCACCATAAACCTTACAGGAGGAACATATGATGTCGAAACAGCAACACTTATATCAAATTACACAGGTGCCAATGCAGTTTATATGAACGGAGGCACACTAGACGCTTCAACAGCAGACGTAGATCTGAATGGAACAGCCTCTGCTGCCAGCTATCTTTTTAATATAGACAATGGGACCTTCACAGCTCCAGGAAGTGCTAATAGTTTTACTACTGCCGACAGTATAGACATAACTCCACCAGGCATATTTGATGCAAACAATGGAACCATTATATTTGATGGCACAGATCTAACAACCTTAGTTGGTGCAGAGACAACCTTCCATAATATAACATTTAGTATGCCAAGTGGAATTGCACGAACATACTGGCCTATAACTCTTGATGGAGATTTCAAAATAACAAGTAGTGTCTATGAAGGAAACACATTTGCAATAAATTTAGGAGGAGACTTCATAACAAGTGGAACAGGCTCATTCACACCAAATACAAGTACAATAAACATGAACGGGACAGATCAAGCAATTTACGGAACTAATAGCTTCTATAACCTAACAAAGCAAACTGCAGGAACATGGGAATTTGAGGCTGGAGAAACACAAACAGTAACAGGAACATGGACTGCAGAAGGGACAGGAATAGAAGCTGGAGCACTATTTCTTCGCTCAACAGTGTCAGATAGTACGTGGACCATAAACCCACAAAGCACAAGAACCCTAGATTATATAGACGTTAAAGACAGCATCAACAGCAATGCAGCAGAAATCACATTATCAGGAAAATATGCCAATGATTCAGGAACTAATACAAACTGGAACTTTGCAAGCTCCATTCCTTTTCAAGCAGGAGCTGCACTAATTCCAGAATTCTCTACATACATGCTAATGATCACATTCCTAATCGGAATGGGAATGATTCAGAAAAAATTCAAACCTGAAATTAAACAAACAAGGTACTAAGCCTTTTTCCGGCCATTTAATCTGAAAAGAACAACTAGCACCAACACAAACAATACAAAAGCAACAGCAACAAATACTGCATCAGTATAATATTTTGCCAAAAGCTCCTCATTGGCACCAAAGTGATATCCCAAAAGAGCCAAAACAGTCACCCAGCTTCCAGATCCCAAAAGGGTAAAAAGTAAAAAGTAAAAATAATTCAATCTCACAAAACCTGCAGGGATAGAAATCAATTGTCTAACAGCAGGAACAAACCGTCCTAAAAAAGTAGAAGAATAACCATACTTAGTAAAATAATCCTCAGACTTTTCAATTTTCTTCTTGTTTATCAAAAATATCTTTGCAATCTTAGTATCAGCAAGGTTATAAACAATGGTCCTACCCAAAGACATAGCCAAAACATAGTTGATAGTCGCACCAATAAGGCTCCCCAAGGCACCAAAGAACACCACTAAATAGATATTCATTTCACCCTTAGAAGCAAGATAAGCAGCCGGAGGAATCACAATCTCAGAGGGAAAAGGAACAAATGAACTTTCAATAGTCATAAGAATCAAAACCCCAGTATAGCCGAGATCGCTAGTGATATTTAAAAAAAACTGAATCAATTCGTGCATAAAAGTTCTAAAATTAGTAAGATAAAGATATATAAAATTAAAAAACTAATCAACAAACATAAATGTTTAAAAAAATAAAAAGCAAGGGCCTCAAGCAATTCATAATCAGACTAGTAGTGTTCCTCGGAGTATATTTAACAATATCCAGAGGATACGGCTGGTTCAAAGAACTACTAAATCAAAAAGAAATAACAGTAAATGACGGATATTTATCATTTATAATTTATTTCCTAATAATAATATTTATATACGCACGAAGAGACAAAATAAAAGAAATTAGCGCATACAAAAACAACATAATTCAAACAGTATTGTTTTCAATAGGCGCAGTTATCATGTTCGTGCTTCCATACACAACAATTGCACAAGCAGTACAACTAAACGAAACCGTACTTTACTTCTTGTTCTATGGTATCGGACAATTCTTCATTTTTCTCGCAGTATTCAATCTCGATTTTTTCACAAAAAAATTCAACGAAGAAATACTTATAATACTGCTCATACTAATAATGTCCGCAGCCACCCCCATATTGATAGAGATTTATTGGGCATACTTTTTTATACCAATTAAATTTGGCGTAGAAACAGCATTGTCAATTCTCCCTGCAGACGTAGCTATAGATACGACAGGACAAGGCTTTAAGGTACAACTGGGAAGCTTTTCCGGGTCCGTAGGACCTACATGCTCAGGATTATTTTCAATGAGCACATTCACATTCCTATTCGTTACTAGTCTTGTTCTTCTAAAAAGACAAAACAAAATAAGCAAACTAAAGACAGCAATTGCTTACTTCTCAGGAATATTCATTTTATACCTATTAAATATCTTCAGAATAATAGTTATTATGGCTGTAGGAGCGTTCTATTCACAAAAACTCGCAATAGACCTTTTCCACGAATACCTCAGCTCAATATTCTTGATGGGAATATTTATATTCTATCTATACAAAATCATCCCTAGGCTTACAGTTGGAAAAAAACACACAAGAAATAAGAAAACATAGAAATTCGCAGTTGAGCTAAAAGATGCCACTACAAATTTCTATGGTGCCCAGGGAGGGAATCGAACCCTCACTCTATTGCTAGAACGGGATTTTGAATCCCGCGCGTCTACCAATTCCGCCACCTGGGCAAAGTTCTAAATAAAACTACCAAAGATTAGAAGCATTGAAAAGATATTATACAAGATATATGATATAAACTAATAAAGTTAATAAAATCAAATGTTCTGCGACGAAACTAAAATAAAGGTAATTGCCGGAAATGGCGGAGATGGATGCGTAAGTTTTCGTAGAGAAAAATTCGTACCAAGAGGGGGACCAAACGGAGGAGACGGAGGAAGTGGGGGAGACATGATAGTAAAAGTGAATCCAAACCTAAACACACTCAGTCATTTGAACGCACAAAAAGTATACAGGGCTCAAAAAGGAGTAAACGGAAAAGGCAAGAATATGCATGGTGCCAATTCAGACGCACGTATACTTGAAGTTCCAAAGGGAACGATAATTTTCAACGAAGACAAGTCAATGGTGCTCGCAGACATGGATAAAGAAGAAAAAGAAATAGTAATAGTAAAAGGAGGAAAGGGGGGACTGGGAAATGCAAGATTCGTAAGTTCAACACATCAAGCACCAAGATTCGCAGAGAATGGAGAGCCGGGAGAAGAAAAAGTGATCATTTTTGAACTAAAAATGGTAGCAGACTTAGGAATAATTGGACTACCATCTGCAGGAAAATCGACACTGATCTCAGTAATAAGTAACGCAAAGCCAAAAATAGCCGCATACCACTTCACAACCCTAATACCAAACCTAGGTGTAGTAAATATGGGAAAACACGGCGGATCAGCAAATGATTCATTCGTAGTAGCGGACATTCCGGGACTAATAAAAGGAGCAAGTGCAGGAAAAGGCCTAGGGCATCAATTTCTCAAACACATAAGCAGAACAAAACTTCTAGTCCACCTTTTAGACGGCTCACTGGAAGACCCAGCAGCAGATTACAAAACAATAAACAAAGAGCTAAAGGAATTTGATAAAGATTTAGCAAAAAGAGAACAAATAGTAGTAATCAACAAAATCGACCTCTTAAGTGAAAAACAGATAAAGGAAATTGTTACAAAAGTGAAAAAGATAAGTAAGAAGACAACAATATTTACAATTTCAGCTGTAACACATGAAGGACTACAACCATTGTTGTTCGAAATTTCAAAAACTCTAACAAAAATCAAAAAATCTGAACGAAAAGAAAAGAAAAAAATCAAACAACCAGGAATTCCAGTACTAAAGCCACACTTAGAAAAAACATCATTCATAATAGAAAAAGTTATTCGCAAAAAAACACGTACAATATTCCGTGTAGAAGGAAAAAGGATAGAACAATTGGTAGTAATGACGAGTATTGGGAACCTGGAAGGATTGGAAAGGATATATCATTTTATGGAAAAAATGGGTATAAAAAAGTCAGTTGAAGCACACGGAGCAAAAACTGGAGACGTAATAAGAATAAAAGACAAAGATATCCCTTACAGAAAGTAATGAAAATAATCGTAGGACTCGGAAATATAGGCGAAAAGTATCTAAAAACGCGACACAATTGCGGATTTTTGGCACTAGATCAGTTTGAAATGGACATGGAAAAAGAGAACATAGAATTAAAATGGAAGAAAGACAAAAAAATGAAGGCATATATAACAAAATTTGATTACAAAGGAGAAACAGTACTATTAGTAAAACCTACAACATTAATGAATCTATCAGGAGAAGCAGTTAGCAAAATCCTGAATTTCTACAAAGAAAAACCTGAAAACCTAATCGTCATATACGACGATATCGATCTGCCACTAGGAACAATTCGCTGCAAAGACAGCGGATCAGCAGGAACACATAACGGAATGAAATCAATAATACAGGAGATTGGAAGCAAAGATTTTAAAAGAATAAGAATAGGAATTGAAAGCAGGGGAGAACTGACACCTGCACAACAAGATCTACACAGTTTTGTACTTTCAGACTTTACAGAGAATGAATTTTCAATGATTTTCGAGGCTCTAAAAGACGCCTCAACAAAGCTAAAAGAAACTTTGGCTTGACCAAAAGCATAAATTTGCCTAAATTAACTAGGCAAAAATCTAAGAATTAAACATGTTCGCAATAGTTGAAACAGGAGGAAAACAATACAAAGTAGAAAAAGGAACAACTCTTGAAATCGAAAGATTGAAAGAAAAAGAAGGAGCTAGTATAAACCTAGACCAAGTGTTGCTTATAAGCGATAAAGAAGATACAAAAGTGGGAAATCCATTTATCAGCGGAGCAGTTGTTTCAGGAAAAATCGTAGAACACAAAAGAGGAGTAAAAATAGTTGTGTTTAAGATGAAAGCAAAAAAGAGATACCAAAAAACACAAGGACACAGACAAGAACTAACTGTAGTAGAAATAACAGATATTAAATCTAGCGGAGCAAAGGCAACACCTGCAAAACCTGCAGCAGCGAAAAAAGCCCCAGCAAAGAAAGTAGAAGAAAAAGAAGATTAAATTTCTCTCAACTTAATTAAAACATTATTCAGATCTTTAGGAAGATCGGATTTTACTTTTACATGTTTAGAACCAACAAAGTCAGAAAACTCCAAAGTATGTGCATGTAAAAATTGTCTCTTAAGGAAAAACTTCTCCTTAAGCTTGTTATTTATATTGCGATTGCCGTAAACGCTATCACCAACCACAGGATGACCAATAGCCGCCATATGAACACGTATCTGATGCGTTCTTCCTGTTTTTATCTCAACATCAAGCAAACTAACAGACTGCTTCTCATTCAATTCAAACTCTTCCAAAACTTTATAGACAGAAACCGCTTCTTTCCCCTCTCTAGCGGCAGTAACTCCCATTTTTTTACGATTTTTTAAATCTCTGGCAATAGGGGAGTCAATTATTCCCTCATCATGCTCCAAAATGCCGTTAACCAATGCCAAATAATGTTTTTCTACATTCCTTCCTTTGAATTCACCAACAAAATAATCACGCGCTTTCTTATTCTTCACCACAATCAATAATCCAGAGGTATCCTTATCAAGCCTATGAACTATCCCAGGTCGCAATTTGTCCAATGTACTGGAAACCTTAGACAAAACGCCATGAGCCACAGTTCCGGTAGAATGACGCCCCTCTTCAGTAGGATGAACAACCATACCTGCAGGCTTTTCTATAATAAAATAATCATCAGTCTCTCTAAGCACAGGCAAATCAATCTCCTCAGCCTCCAAGACAAATTTTTTCTCCTCAATATCCTTAACCAAAATCTCATCACCAATCGCCAAAGTGTAGCTTGCCTTTCCCTTTGTGTCATTAAGCAAAATCTTACCGGACTTAAGCAAAGCCTGAACCTTTGACCTGGAAAGATCAGAAAGCTCCATAGTCAGAAATTTATCAAGCCTGAGTCCAATAAATCCACTATCCTCTTTTATCAGTATTTTTTTCATAATTATTTACAGTATATAAATTCCAAAGTGTTTCAAATATGCCTTTTTGTGTATCCGTAATCTCTTTACTATTTATTACAACAGCATATTCAGCCCCCTTGATCAAATGAATCGTTGACACTCTATCATTATATATGTTCATTAAGCCATTGAATCCACCGCCAAAACATAAACCGTCAACATAAAAAAGTTTAAACGCCATATTTTTTTTTGAAAAGTTCTTATCAAAAAACTTTCGAAGCTTCTCCGAATTAGGAGCAATAAGCCTTAAATCTATAGACATATTAGGAATATAAGTTTTCAGGTATTCAAGCAAAATCTCCTTCAAAACAGGATTATCACAATTATAAACAGGCAAATACATACAGACACTATCCCCATAATTTGCATCAAACAAAGAATTCCTTATCGATTCAAGTCCATCACAATAACTCACAACAGGCTTCTGAAAATCATAGTCATCCACCAAGTCACGAAACTTCGGAATAATAGCCAACATTTGAGACTTATAATAATCAAACTTTCTACATTTTCTATCTAAAAATGCGATCAAGCAATTAGGATCATTAGCATCAAAAAATCGAATTCCATTTTTAATAAAAGAGGCAACCAGCCCCTTAGACTTCAAGGAATTTAAAATAGAATAAGTCGTAGTACGCTTCAAGCCAGCACGTTTAGCAATAACACTCACAGCCTGAGAACCAATCCGCAAAAGTTCTATATAAACTTCAGATTCACGTTTTGTTAAACCTATCTGACATAAATTTTCCTGAAACATAATGAAAGGTAAAATACGATTATAAAATATAAAAGAACATAAAAAGAATCAAAGAAACACAGAGCAATGTAATGAATTTGTCATTTTCCCAAAGCTTTGTTAGTCTTTCGTAAGAAATCGTAACTTCAAAAAATGAAAGCAGATTCCAAAACACTACTAGAAAGAGGAACAGTTGACGTAATAGTTAAAAAAGAGCTGGAAGCAAAGCTAAATTCAGGAAAATCATTAAAAGTTAAATTGGGAATAGATCCATCTGGAGCAGATTTACACATTGGACACATGGTAGTTATTAAAAAACTACGTGAATTTCAAGAAGCCGGACACCACATACAACTATTATTTGGGAATTTCACAGGACAAATAGGGGACCCCACTGACAAATTAAGCTCAAGACCTGTAAAAACACAGAAAGAACTAGAAAAAAATGCGAAAAAATACCTCGAACAGGCAGGAAAAATTTTAGACACAAAAAATGTTGAAGTGGTATGGAATGCAGATTGGTTAGGGAAGTTGAATTTCGCAGATGTAGTAAAACTTGCACAAGTATTTACAGTACACCAGATGCTGGAAAGAGATATGTACCAAGAACGTATCAAAAAAGAACAAGCAATCTACCTTCACGAATTCTTATACCCTCTAATGCAGGGCTACGACTCTGTTGCACTGGAATCAGACCTAGAATTAGGAGGAACAGACCAAACATTCAATCTCTTGGCTGGAAGAACAGTTCAAAAAGCATATGGACAAACTCCTCAAAACGTCCTAACCGTGCCATTACTTATAGGGACGGACGGAAAGGACAAAATGGGAAAAAGTCTCGACAACTACATTGGAGTAAATGAAAAACCAAGCGAAATGTATGGAAAAACTATGTCCATAACAGATCAACAAATCGTAAATTATTTTGAACTTGCCACATATGTGACAATGGAAGAAATCGAGAAAATAAAACAAGCACTAAAAGAAGGAGAAAATCCGAGAAATCTAAAAATGCACCTTGCAAGAGAATTAGTTACCCTTTATCACGATGAAGAAGCTGCAAAAATGGCTGAAAAAGAATTCATAGAAGTTTTTGCAAACAAAGGAACTCCTGAAGACATAGAATTAGTAAAAATGGACAAAGATAAATGGAATATCGTAAATTTAATCGCAGAAACAGGCCTAACAAATTCAAAAAGTGAAGCAAGACGACTGGTAGAAGGTGGGGGAGCGAGAGTTAACGGAGAAAAAGTAGAAGAAATTACAGAAGAAATAGATATTAAAGAAGAAATTCTTTTACAAGTGGGCAAAAGAAAATTCCTAAAAGTAGTCGCAAAATAATGCTGAACAAAAACCTCTCCACAATACTCAGAACTACAAAAAGGCATCTGGCAAAACTAGAATATTTAGGCGTGAATACTGTAAAAGAGTTTTTATTGTATTTTCCAAGAACATATAGCGACAGCTCAGAGTACACACAAATAATAGACGTACGTACAGATGAAGTTAACGTGATAAAAGGAAAAATAAGCAGTCTCTTCAACATAAACACTAAATACGGAAAAAAGATAACAAAGGGAGTTTTTACAGATGACAGCGGATCAATACAGGTGATTTGGTTCAATCAAGGACATCTCACAAAATTCCTACCAAGAAACAAAGAAATTATATTAAGTGGAAAAGCAAAGTTTGCATTCGGAAAAATAAGCCTGCAAAGTCCATCATATGAAATCATCAAGCCATATGAAGAACAAATACACACAGGCAGAATAACGCCTGTATATCATGAAACAGAGGGGATCAGTTCCAAGTGGATGCGAGAAAAAATCAAACCACTAGTAGATGAGTGGACAGATTTATTTCAAGAATATATGCCACAAGAAATATTGGACGAACACAAATTGATAGACTACAAGACAGCAATCAAAAATGTTCATTTCCCGGAAAGCGATGAAATGCTTGATAGAGCCAGGGAAAGATTGGCATTTGACGAACTATTCCTTTTGCAACTCAAAGTACTTCAAAAGAAATGGCATTGGCAAAACATTTCCTCCGAACAAGCAAAAAGCATAGAACTAAAAAACGATGATATAAAAACATGCATAGACTCCCTCTCATTTGAATTAACGGGTGCACAAACAAGAGTTCTAAAAGAGATACTGGACGACCTTCAAAAGAACTTCCCAATGACCCGACTAATACAAGGAGACGTAGGATCAGGAAAAACAATAGTAGCAGCACTAGCAGCACTAAACGCAGTAAAAAATGGATACCAAGTCTGCATAATGGCACCCACAGAAATCCTAGCCAAGCAGCACTATCAAACATTCATAAAAACCTTACAAAAATATAATCTCAACATTCAATTCATCGCAGGAAGCACCACAAAAAAACAAAAAGAAAACATTGTAAGACAAATGAAAACAGGAACAGCAGATTTAATCATCGGAACACATGCATTAATTCAGGAAAAAATAGGGTTCAAAAATCTCGGACTGGCAATCATAGATGAGCAACATAGATTTGGAGTAAAACAAAGAGATATATTAAAAAGTCATGGAGCACCACATCTACTATGCATGACAGCTACACCAATACCTCGAACTCTAGCAATCACAATCTATGGAGACCAAGATTTATCAATAATTGATGAAATGCCAAAAGGACGACAAGAAATATACACAAAAGTTGTCCCCGAAAAAAAACGGATCGATGCGTACAGATGGATAGAAGACCAAGTAGCAAAGGGAAGACAAGCATTTATAGTTTGCCCACTCATAGATGAATCTGATGTATTGGAAGTAAAATCAGTACTAAAAGAATATGCATTCCTGAGCGAACACATTTTTCCAAGTTTAAAGCTGGGGTTACTGCACGGAAAACTAAAACAAGAAGATAAAGACGAAATAATGGAAGATTTTAAAAACAACAATCTAAATATACTTGTATCAACATCCGTAATCGAGGTGGGAATCGATATACCAAACGCCACTATTATGCTTATAGAAGGCGCTGAGCGCTTCGGGCTCTCACAATTACACCAATTCAGAGGTCGAGTCGGTAGGGGAGAGCACAAATCATACTGCTTCCTCTTCACAGGCGCACTTTCAGAGGAGGGGACTACTCGAATGAAAGCAATGGAAAAACACGCAAGCGGCTTTAAGCTCGCAGAAATTGATCTAAACCTAAGAGGACCGGGAGAGATTTACGGAATAAAACAAAGTGGAATACCTGATTTAAAGATGGCAAGCTTGACAGATAGCAAAACTATAGAGAAAGCTAGAAAAAGTGCAGAGAAAATTATCGCAAAAGATCCAAAATTAAAAAACCTTCCAATGATTGCAGAAAAAATTGCAGAAATGTATGAAATCTATGTAAAAGATTAAACTCAAGAAAAAGAGCAAATAACGCAAAAAGAGGATATTGCCCAAGAAAGAAAAGACGAAGCAAACTACATCTTTTTTTTTAAAACGCCTGAAATCGAAGGTTTTGAGTACACGGCTTAGCCTAAAGCAAAACAGGACATGGGGGATTAAAAAACAGCATTTTTAGTCGAAACTTTAATCGACAGCAAAAACCAGAAATTTCAACAAAGTTCCAAAAATAAAAACGAAAAACAAAAACAATTCAAAGACAGAACAAAGTCCACGAAACAACACTACTCTACTCCATGTCAATATATGTTTGTACAAGATACATTGTGCAAAGTTATATAAGTCCGCAAACCTAACTCCCCTAGAGATCAAATACTAGGCATTGTCAATTTCCGCCCAAAAATCATTAGTTTTTCTAGATTCAAAGCTTGAATGGACAAATTGAGCCTTTGGCGAATTCTTTGTCATAGTTATAACATTCAAGCTCTCAACTTTGTCCTCAATAGACAAGGTATCCGCAACAGCAAGCACCTCAACCAAAGAAGTTAATACCCTTCTGTCGACAGAGGACAAGCTATATCCCCTATCCTTCCCCTCCCCAACTAGATTTTCGGCTAAAGAAACAAGTTCTTCATGATTAATCTTAGATATATTGGTATCAGGAATTCGTTTAATACTTTCCGTAACATAAGCGTCTAAATGGCACTTCCCTGCTGCAACAACGATGTCCTCAGCAGAAGTATATGGCCCTAAATCATCACCAGAGTACGGGGTTTTTAAAGTAAAGCTATAACTAACACTTCCGGAAGAGTCAACTTCCTTATAAATATCGATAGGAAAAAAGAAATCCCCTGCCTCAATAGTCGCTTTATCTTTATGAAATTCTATTTTATAAGAAGAACTATCATGAACACCTTGCCCAATACTAGACTCTATAGCTTGCCTCTGCTCTGCCACATCCTCAATAGGCTGAGAATAAGATCTAACTTCAGCAACAACAATAACTTCTTCTTCTTCTTCTTCTTCCTCTTCCTCCTCAAAATCAAGAACCACGTCCTCTTCCCCAATTTCCTGCCATATCTCCAAAACCTCCTGGACTTCTTCCTCATCCTCAGACCTTGCAAGCTCCTCATCAACAAGGAGATTCAATTGTTTTGTATATTCCTCAGAGGAAATATCTTCATTAGCATTCAAAACCTTCAATTTCTCCATAACTATTCCACGAAACTTAAGCATTTTCCCACCCCTAATCAACAATTCACCATCATCACTCTTAGAATATTCTTCACTTTTGCTATACGACCTAACAAGGAACTTCAATAACTTTTGCTCAGCTCTAAACCTTTTAAAAGCAACATCAAAATACACTTCACCATCCCCTTCTCCAGCAACTTCACCCTTCCAATACTTAGTTAATACAACATTCTTAAATTGAGCAAACTCAGCTTTATCACCAGCTTCCATAGCCCCATCAAATTGCTTTTTTAGGACCTCATTGGAATATATTTCATCCAATAGCTCAGGACGAAACCCAGGAAAAGCATCAAGCTTTGAAACAATTCTCAAATAAGGATTTGCCTCAAGGCTGGCTAAGTGCTCAACAGTTTCTTCATCAGTATCCTTAAGATCCAACTTAAAACTATCAGAAAAGATTTGTGAATCACCTACAAAAGATGGCAATACCTCCCGATCGCTCACTCCATCAGGCAATTTTCCAAAATCATTCATTGTAAATATTATTTATATTATTTCGCATCATTTCCCCAATTTTCAGGCCTAAGCTTCCTAACTGTTTCCCCAGTTCTCCAAATTTCCATATTATTCATTTCATCTAATTCAGCATCCAGCTTTTGCTTATAATCAGGCTGGCCATTTTTATCCAAAACAATTTTTGTTTCAGTTCCATTTTTCACATTTTCATAAAGTTGATCAAACACAGGAGCTACAGCATCACGAAATCTCCCTTTCCAATCCAGAGCACCACGCTGAGCAGTAGCACTACAGTTTGCAAACATCCAATTCATTCCCTTCTCACCAACTAAAAGAATTAGACTTTGAGTCAATTCCTCAACAGTCTCATTGAAAGACTCACTGGGACTATGTCCATTTTTCCTAAGTACATAGTATTGAGCCTCCATCATTCCAGCCAAAGCCCCCATAAGCACTCCCCTCTCACCAGTCAAATCGCTATACACCTCGTTCTGCAAAGTTGTTTCAAACAAATAACCTGAACCAACTGCAATCCCCAAGGCCAAAACCTTATCCATCGCTTTTCCGGAAAAGTTCTGAAAAATCGCAAAACTACTATTTATACCTTTATCCTGAAGAAAATTACGACGCAAAGTCAAACCAGATCCTTTTGGGGCTACCAAAACCACATCAACATTCGTAGGAGGAATAACTCCTGTTAATTCCTTATAAGTAACAGAAAAACCATGAGAAAAACCCAAAGTTTTACCTTCAGTCAAATAGGGTAACAAACTAGGCCAAAAATCTTTTTGGCCAGCATCAGAAAGAAGATATTGAATAATAGTACCTCTAGAAGCAGCCTCTTCCAAAGAAAACAAAGTCTCTCCGGGAACCCAACCATCCTCAACTGCCTTGTCCCAGTTTGGAGAATTTTGTCTTTGCCCAATAATAACATTCACACCATTGTCTCGCATATTCAAACCTTGTCCCGGCCCCTGAACACCATATCCAAGAACAGCAACAATCTCATCCTTCAAAACTTCCTTAGCCCTCTTCAAAGTAAATTCATCACGAGTTACAACATTTTCAGTTACACCTCCAAAATCCATCTCAGCCATAAGGTAAAATTAACAAATAAAGTTCGACTAATTTATACAGGAAATAGCAGAAGCTGTAAAAGACCTACAACTGTTTAAGCATATACGTACCATCAAGCTTATAGCCCTTTTTTACATAGTATTCACGAGTACCAATCCCGGCAATAACAGCAATTCTTTTGTAAGAATGTTTAGATGCAAGGTTTTCAGCCTCCTTCATCAACTTAGTCCCCCATCCAACATGCTGCTTTTTATTTCCATCACTTTTACCAACTGCAATTTGTTGACCATAAACATGAACTTCCCTGATCAAAGCCGCATTATTAATTTCTTTAATAAAAGTCTCAGCAGGAAACCTCAATCGCAAAAGAGCAATCAACTTATCCTTCTCTATATCTTCATAGGACAAAAAGAATTCTTTCCCTCCACTCGCATCATATTCACGAATCACTAATTTAATATTCTCAGGATTAACCTCTCCATCTTTTATCTCCCTTGTACGAATATCTCGGCATGGAATCCCCTCTTCCTCCATTCTTTTCTCCAAAACCTGCCTAATATTAGACATTTTAAATCCTGACTCAACATCCTCCGCAGGAATATCTCTCGCCACCCTATCAATACGACACCACTCAGGCACAGATTTCATTTCCTCAAACAAAACATCCTCCAGAGTTGCATCATCATATGGCTTGTACTCCCCTTTCCTGAAGGAAATAGCCAAAGTGGATTTTGGCACAACCACACAAGGATAGAGCTTTAAATAATCCGGCTGATATGCAGGACCTTCAAACAATTCAGCAACCATCCTTTTATCCAAATCAACCGTAGTTCCAGGCAAATTTGGCATCATATGATAGCTCATTTTGAATCCAGCATCTTTTAGCAATTTCGTCGCATTTCGCACAGACTCCAAATCATGCCCACGCTTGGTCAGCTCCTGAACCTTGTCATCCGTAGTCTGCACCCCCATCTCTATCTTTGTAATTCCAAGCCTACGCATTCTTCTCACCTCAGACTTATTTATAAAGTCAGGTCTAGTCTCTACGTTTATTCCAATACATCGAACCTTTGCCATCTCATTTGTCTTCACAACCTCATTCCAAGTCAATTTATTTTTATTCAAACTCTTCAAAACCACAGTACTGACTTCATCTACCCCATATGGACTGGAAATTAAATTTTTCTTCACCAAATTTTCCATCTTATCAGTACGCTTATCCTCAATCTGCTCAGAAAACTCATTCATCGCCTGCAAACACCTCTTTAGAAACCACGTTTGATATTTTTTGGGATAAGCACTCCATGTTCCACCCAAAACTCTCAACTCAACCTTTGAAACTTCATGCCCCGTCATTGCCAAAGCCTTCAAACGAACAAATACCTGCGTGTATGGATTAAACCTCTGACGAAATCCTCTTTGAGCAGCCGGCTGGCTAGGAAGATAACTCTTTGGCATACGCAAATCAGTAGGACAGTAAACACATTTCCCCGGACAGGCATACGGCTTCATCAAAACAGTCAAAGGCGCCACACCACTCATCGTTCGTACACTTCTTTTCTGAATCAAACCCAAGAGTTCTCTATTCGGACTAATCTTCTTTTCTTTTAAAAGATCATTATAGGCCTTAACAAAATAAAGATTATGAAATATACGCCCCTTATGCTCTTTTATCACAGAATTTCTAAATTTCTCAAAAGCAGAGCGGTTTTTGAAAGTTTTTTCCGCCGCTCGTTCAATGATTATCCTTGCCAATTTTTGATGATCCTCCAGATCAATTTTCGAAAAATCCATATACTATTATTAGCCCGCGAATTTTACCATATCTATGCCATTTTACGAAAGATTGATATAATAAAAATAATGAATAAGAAAACCGCAAAAAAATTGCTAAAAAAAGTTGTCGAAGATTACAACAGTATTTCTGATGACTTCAATACAACCAGACAGTACGACTGGAAAGAATTCGAGTCCTTTCTTCCACATATCAAAAACAATCAAAAGATTGCCGACCTTGGATGTGGGAATGGGCGCTTCTACAAGTACATTAACAACAAGAGAGACATCTCGTATTTAGGAATCGACAACAGCAAAGGTCTTCTGGAAAAAGCGAGAAAAGCACACAAAGCAGAATTTATCGAAGGAGATCTATTGAGTATTCCCCTAGCAAACGAAAATATAGATATAGCCATAGCAATTGCATCATTTCACCACATTCCATCAAAAGAATTAAGAGTAAAATCACTAAAAGAGATCAAGCGCATATTGAAAAAAGACGGAAAATTTATATTAACTGTTTGGAACCTCTTTCAGCCAAGATATAAAAAATATATTTGGCAAGCAGTACTAAGATCTATACTATCTTTAGGTAAATATGACATGAGAGACACATTCATCCCATGGGCAAAGACAGGAGTAAAAAGATACTATTACGCCTTCAAGGCAAAAGAGCTAAGGAAACTCCTAGAAGAAAACGGATTCGAAATACTTGAAGAAAAAATCAGAAGAAACATCACAATTATATGCAGGAAGAAGCAATAAAAATAGCAAAGGTCAGAATCGACAAAACAACTTTGAAGGAAGCAACAGAAACTGCCCTAAAATGGGTCAAAGCTGAAAAACAAAGGCATATAACAACGCCAAACCCAGAGATCATTCTAGAAGCGAATAAAAATCACAAATTTCTAAGAATATTAAATCACGCCGATCTCAACACAGCAGACGGAACAGGAATACTATGGGCCGCAAAATACCTACAGGAGACCAAGAAAACACAATCTAAGACAATAAAACTATTCAAAACAATCAAAACCCTGCTTGCAATTCCATTCACCCCTAAAAGCCTTAAAACAGCACTGCCGGAAAGAGTAACCGGAGTCGACCTATTACAATCAATATGCAAAAACGCAAAGAACGAAAAAATATTCTTCCTAGGAGCACAAATAGGAGTAGCAGAAAAAACAAAGAAAATACTTGAGAAAAAATATCCGCAACTAAAAATAGTGGGAACACACGCAGGGTCACCAAATTTTGATGAGGAAAAGGAGATAATAGAGAAAATAAACAAATCAAAAGCAGAAATACTATTCATAGCATACGGAGCACCGGCACAAGAGTTCTGGATCAGCAGAAATTTAAAAAAAATGCCATCAGTAAAGGTAGCAGCCGGAATAGGAGGCAGCTTTGATTTCATATCAAGCATAAAAAAGCGCGCTCCAAAATGGATGCAACGTATAGGAATAGAATGGCTCTATCGCCTAATACAAGAACCAAGTAGATTCAAAAGAATATACAACGCAACCATAAAATTCCCTTTAATTATATTAAGAAAAGGTTAGGCCTTCTTCTTTTTCTTTGATTTAGTTTTATTCTCAATAATAGTCTCAATATAAGGCTGAGCTCTTTCAATTAAATAATCAATTGCTCTAAGCGGCTGAACAATGGTCTTATGAACCTTTGAAATAATCTCTTCAACATCATCAACAACCTTAGTAACGTCTCTCAAAATCAAAATTCCATAAAAAATCAAAATACAAAGAAAAATCACAAGCAACATAAAACCCATAGCAAGTGACATATTGAGGATATCTCCGGAAGTTGCAAACATAGGAAAAGAGTTAAATACAAAACAATTCTAACGAATTACTCCAAGAAATTGAAGCAATTTTTCTTTTATGCGATAAGTTTTCTAATAGTTTCATTTGCCATTTGAGGATTCGCCTGCCCCTTCATCTCTTTCATGACCTGTCCAACCAAGAAACCAATGGCCTTGTCTTTTCCTGCCTTTATATCTTCAACAGGACCAGGGTTGGCCTCAATAACTTTCTTACATGCAGCCTCAATTGCAGCACTATCACTAACTTGCTTAAGCCCCTTTTCATCTACAATCACTCCGGGATTTTTTCCACTCGCATACATCTCCTCAAAAACCTCACCTTTCGCCGCATTATACGAAATATCTCCATCAGAAACTAATTTTATCAATTCAGCCATCATTTCAGCAGAAACCTTCTGTTCATCAATTTCTATCAATTCCTCATTCAAGTGTTTCATCAAAACTGTATTGATTAGTGAAACAGCACGCTTGGCATCACCGGATTTATCAACAACTTTCTCAAAATACTGAGCAATTTTCAAATTATTAGTCAAAATCCTCGCATCATCTTCAATTAAAGAAAATTCTTCCATATATCTTTTCTTTTTCACATGTGGCAACTCCGGAATCTCAGACCTAAGCTTTTCAACCATATCTCGAGTCGCATGAATCGGAGGAATATCCGGTTCAGGAAAATATCGATACTCATCACTCTCCTCTTTGTCTCTCATAAAAAAGGTCTTCTGCTTCTCATCGTTCCACCCCACAGTTATAGGAGACTTCAAAAGTTCATCCTTTTCCCACAATTCTGTTTGCCTTGCAATTTCATAAGAAATAGCACTTTCCAAGGCCTTAAATGAATTTAAATTTTTGATTTCAGCACGTTCATATAACTTGTCTTCACCTTTTGGCCTCAGAGAAACACTGGCATCAAAACGCATCATCCCCTTCTCCATATCCGCCTCACTACTTCCTACATATCTCAAAATCTTCTGAATTTCTCTAGCATAAGCCCCAGCCTCAACACTAGAATGCATATCCGGATCTGAAACAATTTCCATCAAAGGAGTTCCCGCCCTATTAAAATCAACGAGCGATCCATTCCTAACATGGGTCAATTTTCCAGCATCATCCTCCAAATGAAGCCTCGTAATACCAATCCTCATCATTCTCGGCTCACTCCCCTCATCATCCGTTACCTCAACATCAACATACCCTTTCACAGAAACAGGTTCATCAAACTGAGAAATCTGAAAACCTTTCGGACTATCAGGGTAAAAATAATTTTTCCTATCAAATTTACTATATTCGGGAATTTCACAATTCAAAGCCAATGCAGCCTTGATCCCCTTGCTAACAGCTGTATCATTTACAACAGGAAGCTGCCCGGGAAACCCCATACATACAGGACATGTATTTATATTTGGCTCCTTATCAAAAGAATCATTATCACAACGACAAAACATCTTTGTCTTACTTGATATTTGCGCATGAATTTCCAAACCAATTACTGCTTCTAAGTCCATATATTTTATTTAATCGTTCAAACTGGGACAATCATACAAGCCAAAGCCATTTCAAACAAGAAATAGTTACAACTTTGCCCCCAAATCATTAAGCGCTCTCCTAAAATGCTTTAAAGCATCTTTAGCTTCAGCAACAGAAATCTTACCAAGCTCATGAGCTACACGATTACGTAACTTGTGAGCACGCCATACAGCATTTAAATTTGTAAACCTAGAACCTGCTTTTTTTAGCTTCTCCCCCACCGACCCCTCAAAACCATTTTTGTTTAGCGCATAACTCAAAAGTTTATCAGCATCCAAAATCGCCTTTCCTGGATTTTTATTCGTCTCAGCAAGAACATTCGTCCAATGTGAATATATATACTGCTGCTCATTTGCAGTAATCCCCTTCCTCCTAGCATTCATAAAAAAAACCACAACTGCCAAAAGGAAAATGAAGATAATTATGAAAAGGACAATATAAGACATATCTAATCTATCTTAGGTTTTTCTATTTTCTTACTTTGAATATGATAAGCAATCATCTCTGACAACATATCCTTTAACGCATGATGATCACGAACACTTCTATCTGAAACATATCTATCCTGATATCTCAAAATCAACCTCTCAATCTTCTTTGGACTTGCTCCATCCAGCAAAACAACTGAAGTTTTAGCACCAAGCTTATCAAGGGTAATTTCACCAAAGTTTAAAATCGTCGCCCAAAATCCCTTAATAGTAAAACCCACTCCCTCAACCATATGGTACTCAACACGAGTAGAACTCCTGTCAAAAATCCCATTTCGTTCAATATCAATCACTCCAGTATTAGTCAAAAGCCAAGCATCAAAATACCAATCAACAAAGTGGTAAATCATCACACAAACTCCAACCGCAAACCAGAAAAGTGCAACATATAGAGCTTGAGGGAAAAATAAAAACAAAACAATTGGAAGAGCTATTCCAAAAAACTGAGTCTTCACAGAATCCTTGTACAAAATAAAAAGGTGCCTATGTGCGACATAGAGTATTTTTTCATTGTCATCTAAATGGCTGGCAAACAAAAAATGAAACACTTTTACAAAAATTATGTATACATTGATTATATTATCAATAACTAAGCATTGTAAACAGAAAGCAAAAGTAATAAGATATCACTACTTTCAGCTACAAATATGAATAGCAAAACAAAAAAAGTCTTACTTTGGCTACTGGACCTGGGAATTAACATAGCAATCATCTTTGGATTGGTAGTAATTATTCAAACTTGGATAATTGCACCATTCGACGTATCAGGAGCATCAATGTGCGATACATTAAACAATATTCATGGACAATGTGAAAAAGGATACGGAGAAAAAATAATAATAAACGAAGCGGTATATGCATTTGGAGATCCACAAAGAGGAGACATAGTAGTGTTCAACGTGAATCACGGGGAAGAGGGCACTGAGGACAAATTTTTTATAAAGAGAGTAATTGGAATGCCGGGAGAAACAGTAGATATACGAGGAGGATGGGTATATATAACAAAACCGGGAGAAAGTAAGAGCGTAAGGTTGGAAGAATTTTATTTAAACAAAACAAATAGAGGAAATACAGTAGCCTACTTTGATGATTTTACAGTTTTTGAAGTTCCGGAAGATCGCTACTTCCTTTTGGGAGACAATAGGATCGCAAGTACAGATTCCAGAAGCTGCTTTAAGGGAGCAATCAGTCAGGATTGCAAAGACAACCCTGAAGAAGCATTTGGAAACATCGAAGACATCAGAGGAAAAGCATGGCTGGTATGGTGGCCAATTTCAAGCGTAAGAGTAATAGACAAAACATATTATCCAGAACTTGAAGAAGGACCTGAAAATCAAGATGATAATTCAGAATCTCTAGAAGAAAAATAGAATTCCAAAAGAACAGCAATAACTATAAGAAGCAATCCGGACCACCAAGTCAGGACTCTTAACATTTGAAAAACAAGAGAAAACATTGTTATCAAACTCAAAAACACCCCCTGTCTCAAAGAGACATTTATATGCTTATAGAAAATTTCATTCTTGAAAAGCCACAAGCGAAAATAGAATCCCAAAACAGTAAAGGTGCAAGAAACAGCAATAAAAAAAGTTAAATAAAAGAACATCAAAGATAATTCCATATTTGCATAAGGACTAAGCTTAGTCACAACAACAATCCAGGCAATCCAAGCAAGAATTCCTGCAAATCCAATAATCGATATGTATTTATGATGTGACATTTAGTTTTTTTAAAATTAGTGGAATTTTTTTAAAGTCCTCAATGAGTACAGATTTTTTTCTGGGATCATATAAGGCGGCAGCAGGATGGTACAATGGTAAGAAAACTTGTTTTTCCTGCCAAATCCCCTTAGTTCTCTTTGCCTGTCCATGTGCTTGAGAAATTTTCAAACCGGGAAGGAATCTATCCATTGAATGTCTTCCTAAAGTGACTAAAAGCATCGGTTTTATACGCTTCACCTGAGCCTCCAAATAAGGCCAGCAACTTGCAACCTCCTCAACCAAGGGATCTCTATTAGCAGGCGGTCTGCATTTTACCACATTCGCAATATAAACGTCCTCTCTTTTCATACCAATCTCCGCCAAAAGCTCAGACAAAACTCTCCCCGCAGCACCCACAAAAGGCTTTCCTTGCAAATCCTCATCCTTACCGGGCCCTTCACCAATAAACATAACATCCGCATCCAAAGAACCATCACCGGGAACAACATTAGTTCTCGTTTTACAAAGATCGCATTTAGTACAAATCCTCATTTCTTCCTCAATTTTTTCAAATTCCGCTATCTTCATGTCCAGAGTTTAAAGATTCCTTTTCTCCCTTAGAACGACTAACACTTACAATCCAGAAAATAAGACTAACAACAAATAAAGGCAGAGAATAAATTAAAACGCTCTTTGCAAGAGCACCAAAAAAGTGAGCAAAGAGATCAGTAAAGAAATTAATTTGCGCCATATCAGCAACCCCCTCTCCAAACCAATCAATAAAGAATGGAACCAAGAGGATTACAAGCAACGTAGATGAAACCAGAAAAGAGGCAGAACAAATAGTTTTAGCCTCCCACTTCAGCACAGTCGAAAACGGCTTGAAAATCAAAAGCCCAATAAAAAGCAACAAAGCAAACAAAACCCCGATACCAACAAAGAATGATCCACTTATAAAAGATTTTATAACAGGCATTGCATTACCATTAAAATCAAAAGGAACAAATAAAGAGAAGACAAATTCAGTAGGAAGCTTACTAAAAACATCCCTATCCAAAATCCCCTCAACCTTCTCAGCAAAATCTTCTCGCGACAGCACATCTCTAACCACACAAGAATACCTATCAGTCACACCATCTACAAAAGCATCCACAGACAAATCAAGATCCTCACATTCAGCCAAAGTAGCATACATTCGATCAGAAACTTCTTTAGTAATTACATCATGATTTTTCTCAAACCAATCCAATGGAACAACAAGATTAAAATTACTCTCCTCGTCAACAGAAAAAGTACTGATTTGATCATAAATTCCATCAATAATCAGACCCAAATCATCCTTGGAAATAACCTTTTTCATAATATCCGTAAACTCTTTCCTCTCAATCTCAGCAAATTGCGACAAATTTGCCTTAGAGGCTATTTCAGCAATAGAAAAATCATAAACAATATCCACAAACCGCTCATCATACAAATCCTTTGAAGTAAATGTATTATAAGACCCCCAAGAAAAAGCCAGAGGGACGGCCAAAAGAATAAATACAATTGCCAATACGAAAGCAAGAACCTTTCTAATCATTTCTAAATGCTTTAAAGCTGCAAACAAACTAACAAACTTTTCCCTTCAATGAAACTAAAACTCCAAAGATTTTTTTGACATATCCTCAGAAACTATTCTATAGCTCTCCCCCTTTTCCAGTTTTCCTGAAACAGAAAATCCCGAAGCCTTAGAATGTCCTCCTCCACCATATCTAGCTGCAACCTTAGAAAGATCTATATCATCATTTCTAGTTCTCAGAGACCCCTTCACATGCCCCCTCCTATCATCATTGATAAGCACTGCAAACTTTGTATCAGGAACCATATTCAAATACTCCACGGCACCCCCCAAACCTGCAGAACCATTTGTAGTCACAACCGACATTATCACTTTTCTTTTAGTAATATATGCATTCTCCAAAACCTTACCCCAGATCTTCAATTGAGAAACAGGTTTTGTATTGAACAAAAGTCGACTTACCTCCGCAATCTTTGCTCCCCTATTCATCAAATCAGCAGCAATCACATAAACTTCCCCGGATGTATTCGAATGCATAAAACTACCTGTATCACCATATACTCCAGCCAATAAAGAAGTAGCCATCTTGCCATCAATAGGCACTCCCAACTCTGTGAATAAGCGATAAAGTATAACAGTAGTCGAAGCCGCCCCATCATCAATAATATTAAGACCCGCAAATCTATCATTAGAAGGGTGATGATCAATGTTTATACTCGGAACAGAGTCAAATAGATCGTCATACTTTTCATGGAATCCAGTCATATAAGAAGCTGCAACATCCACGAAAATCAGCAAATCAAAAGAATTTAGATCAAATTTAGAAACAAAATCGTCAATATGAGGCAAAAACCTCAAATCATCACTTGGCCGATCTATACAAGCCATAACCACCTCTTTCCCCTCTCTTCCAAGATAAATCTTCATGGCAACAGCAGACCCCAACGTATCAGCATCGGGTTTCCTGTGCGAAATAATCAGAATTCTATCTGCTTTTTCTACACACTTTTCAAATTTTCTATAGAGCCTCGCAAAACCCATCAAATAAAGTCATTAAATAAAGAACTATATTATAATGACTTTTTAGGATTACGCAAGTGATAAAGGTCTCCACTAGGATATATGCATTTAAGGTTTATATTTTATTTTCTTGATAATACAATAGACACAAATACAAATAATCAAAAAAAAATGAAAATAGTTTTCATGGGAACACCAGAGTTCGCAAGCACAATACTGGAAAGCCTAGCAAGAGATTCAAACATAGAAATACTTGCAGTTGTCACACAACCTGACAAAAAGGTAGGAAGAAAAGCAATCATGACTCCCCCAGCAGTAAAAGTAATCGCTCAAGAATTAGAAATAGAAGTTATACAACCAAAGGATAAAGAAGAAATAATAGAGGAATTGGATGGGATAGATGCAGATTTTTTCGTAGTTGTGGCATATGGGATGATATTGCCGGAAGAAGTATTAGAAATGCCAAAACACGGAGCAATAAACGTACACGCCTCACTACTACCAAAATATCGAGGAGCATCCCCTATTCAGGAGTCACTTCTACACGGAGATAAACAAACAGGAGTCTCAATTATGCAAATGGATGAAAAACTCGATCACGGAGATATACATCTAGTAAGAAGAATAGAAATAGAAAGAGATGACGATCTACAAACACTTACAAACAAGCTAGCAAGTCTGAGTGCCGAAATTATACCAACAGCTCTAAATGACATCCTGGGAAATGAGCTCCCAGCACTAGCACAGGATCATAGCAAAGCTACATATTGTTCAAAAATAAAAAAAGAAGACGGAAAAATAGATTGGAGTAAAAACGCAGAGGAAATTTTCAATATGATCAGAGCATACAATCCATGGCCAGCAGCTCACACAGAATTCAACGGGAAAAAGTTAAAAATACTGGAAGCGGAAAGTTCTGAAGAAAATATTGAAACAGGAAAATTCATACTACAAGATGGGATCTTAAAAATAGGAGCAAAAAATGGAGCAATAATCCCATCAAGAGTTCAGCTGGAAGGGAAAAAAGAGATGGACGTAAAAGATTTCATAAACGGAAACAAACAGGCTATCGAGAGCCAATAAGTTCTCTGCCGGTGAGACCAAAAACAATCCACAACAACGCCTGCCCTTGGTACAGGGTGAAAAAATAATGATCAAAGTTTCCTAAAACAAAAACGACCAACAATAGTGAAAAAACTAAGGGAGACCGTTTCCACAATCCCCAAAAACCAAAAACAAATATCAAAATCAAAGATAAAAATCCCTGAATCCCCATTTCATTCAAAACCAATAAAAATAAATTGTGTACTGGTTGAAAAAACCAAGGAACTATTTTTAAATCAGCATAATTTTGCATTTCTAAAGTAAAATTGCCCAATCCAATTCCAAAGGGATTAGTAAAAAACATCTCTCGACTAATATCAAAATAGAAAAGTCTCTCCGAAAATCCAGCAAAGTCACCAAGGAAAATTCTATCCTGCAAGACTGAAGAAAAACCAAGAAAAACTCCAAGTATCAAAACAAAAAACACTGCCCACAATAAATATTTAAAAATCTTCCTATCGGCAGACAAAAGAAAGTAAACAGCCAGCCCAATAATTAATGCAAGAAAAGCACTTCTTGAAAAAGTTAGCAAAAGCCCCAACAAACAAATCCCCAAGAAAACAGAAAACAAGATTTTTGACTCTTTTAAGCCATTTAAGACAAGGAGAATTGCAAAAACCAAATAAGCGGCAAAAAGATTCGGATGAGGAAATGTTCCATAAGCCCTAAGCAAATCGCCACCACTCAAAGCAACCTTCGCAACTGATTTCATATCAGAGGACAAAAGAGATTCACCCAAAACCCCCAAGCCAAGTGACTGCTGAAAAAAGTACTGAAAAATTCCTAAAATCGCATTTAAGAAAACAGAAGCAATCAAAACATTAAACAAAGTCTTATTTTTCAATCCTCCAAAAACCAATATCAAATAAAGAAAGAAAAATTCAAGAAGGCGAAAGAGATGAAAAATAGAATTCTCAAAATTTTGCGAAATAAATACAGAAAGAACAGAAAAAATTAGAAACGCTAAAACAGCAAAGAAAAAATAGTAGTAAATTTTAGGGACACTTCGCTTTTTCTTCTTTTTTCCAAAAAATAAAGTCAAAGAAAAAAACAAAAGAGCCAGCAATAAAAACAAATCCCCTATATAAAGGAAATATCCCATGTAAGGATTCGAAAACCCAGAGACAAAAACATCAGGAACAAACAAAAAGGTTTTTATCTGAAAAGGCAAAACCGCAAAGAATGCATAGGAAAACCACCTGGCTAATATCAATAAAGTTTTATTCATCAGATTCAATTTCTTCATCCGAAATCGGAACAATGTAGCCACCATCAGGAAGAAGCTCCGTTATCAAATCCTGCGCATCAACCAATGGCTTTCGTGAAGCTCCCTCAAGATTCGCCAAAGTAATTACATCCTCAAAAATACTTTTATACGTAGAGAAATCTACTATTGGAAAACTTTCAGCATAACCAACTTGTGAAGCAAATACACCATATATAGGAGTCTGCTTTTGCCCTTCAATCATATCACGGCGACCACTGGGTTTATGCAATTTATCAAAATAGTAATCTTGATTCTCCCTTGAAGTTAAGAATATCAAAAAGTCCCACGCAATGTCCGAATGTTCAGAATTCCTTGAAACCCCTTCAGCAAAATAGCTTGCATAAGTAACCCTCTTTTCATTAGAAACATTAGGATCATAAAGCTGTGGAATTTGAGAAATCTTAACAACATCTTTATCTATTGTAGCAATCCCATTCGTATTTAATAAATTAATTTGATTAAGAATTTGTTCGTAAGTAAAAGGATAACCAATAATCATAGATACATCACCTCGTGCAAAAGCTTCCACCTCTTGCCCATCGCTATCTGCAATAAATTCATTCCATGAAAATTGTTTTTGAGTTTCATCAGCAAAACCGATAAATAATTCCAAAGCGGAAAACCCAGGATAATCACCAACTCCATCCTGCCTGCCTGCAAAAATTGCCTCAGACATATTTTCATTATAAAACTCAGCACCATGCTGAAGCAAAAGAAGATACAAAATATCAACAGCACGACTAATATTATCCACCCTTCCAAGAGCAATTCCGGAAACTTCAAATCTTGAGAAACTATTATCCTCCTTATTTAACAAGGAAACATCCTCTTTAATCCCCTCCCAAGTACTTGCAGGTTTTCCACGAGACGGAATTCTATCCTCAAAATGATCCTTGTTGTAATACAAAGCCAAAGTATCCACAGACATAGGCAAAGCATAAACACCTTCCCGTCCATTTTCATCAACACGAACCAAATCCTTATAAGCAACATCTACAAAAGTATTGGCAAAGTCCTGAGGACTTCCAAATTCTCTAGGCATAGGACTAAGTTTCTTCAAATTACTGGCAAACCATGTATTTTGCATAGAAAAAATATCCGGCCCCTCCCCTTCAGCCATCTCATTCAAAACAAGATCAACATATTCATCAAAATCATTGAATTTTCTATAATTAATCTTTAACCCATGATGATCAGCCTCATATTGATTAATAATCGGCTCAATTATATCTGCATCATCAAAAACTTTATAAAAAGTAAGCTCAACACCAGTGTAATCCACTTTTTCTTCGACAGTCTTTTTCAACTGACATCCAGACAAAGCAACAGAGAGAATCAAAGTGAAAACAATAATACTAAAGTTTTTAAACATATGAATGAGGGTAAAATTAAGATTATTTTGAACAACAATTTGACATACTAGCCACAAGAACCAGAACCACAACCACCTTTACATCCAAAAACATCACCAGTACTTGCACAACCACTACTACACCTACTATCAGCAGATTTTACAAGACTGCTAAGATCAGACATTAATTTTTCAGAATCCAAGTCACCGGTCTTTGGACAGAAAAGTTTACTCGGGTAAAAAGAGTTCTCCACATCACGAGCTAGATTTTCACCTCCACAAGAAACACAGGAGATAGCATTTTTCATGCCCTTCGAAACAAGATGTTCAAACAGAGACAAACAATCCAAACATTTAAACTGAAAGATTGGCATAAAATAAATATCAAATACTGTTTTATTATAGAAAAAAAACAGAAAAATAAAAGAGAAAAGGACACACCCTCTTAAAATGCGTCCCTTTTCTCCCTTATCCTGGAATAATTCCTATTATGCCACAACTGCTTCCTCCTCCTCTTTTTCCTCTGAAATAGGCTCAATACCTAACTCTTGATCACCATCTTTGGTCTTTTTCCAGGTAAGTATATTTAAATTTTCAGCAACAATCTCCGCTCGATAGTGTTTTTCACCACTTTTGGACTCAAAAGAACGATTGATAAGCTTACCCTCTAGGTAAACAGCAACTCCTTTTGCAAGATACTTGTCACAAATCTCTCCCAACTTCCCCCAAGCAACAATTCGATGAAAATCAGCAACTTCTCGCTTTTCCCCATCCTTATCCTTGGTCATCCGGTTAGTAGCTACAGGAAAAGTAGCTAAGGTTTTTCCGGTTTTGGTCTGTCTGAAATCAACATCAGCAGCCAGGTGTCCCATTAGGGTCACTCGATTCAAACTTCTCATAGTTCAATTCGTTAAAAAAATAGTAACTAATAAATAGCAGGACAAGATTAAAAATTGATTAAAAGATCTTAAATTTTTCCTAAAAAAAGGGTAGTATCCTTGTGAATTTAACAATAAACAATGTTTACAGGAATCATTCAGGAACTAGGGAAAATCACTAAGATTGAAAAAGGGAAAGAAAAAACAACTTTCACAATCAAAGCGAAAGAAATTTTAGAAGAAAAAAAAGTCGGGCAATCCATCGCAGTAAACGGAGCATGCATGACAATAACTGAGATTGAAAAAGAATCATTCAAATTTGACGCAATACCAGAATCACTAGATCTGACTAATTTAGGCCTAACAAAACAAGATGAGGAAGTAAATCTGGAAGCTGCACTCAAACTGAACCAATCACTGGACGGACATTTGGTTCAAGGACATGTTGATTCAATGGCAGAAGTATTATCATTCAACAAAAATAATGGCAAAGTAGTACTAAAAATAAAAATTCCTAAAGGAATGGAAAAATATTTTGCCCTAAAAGGGTCAATAAGCATAAACGGCGTAAGCCTGACGATTTCATTTCTAAACACAAGCAGTTTTTCAGTTGATCTCATTCCACACACACTCAAAGAAACAAATTTAAAAAACTTAAAAAAGGGAAACAAGGTAAACTTGGAAATAGATATAATAGCAAGATACCTACAAAGACAATTGGACAACAAAGAAGGAGAATCAAAATATTCATACCTCCTAGAAAGAGGATTTATTTAACAATAAAATATGAAACTTGAAAACAATCAAGAAATAAAAATAGATGGAGAATTGCTAAAAGTAGTAATAGTACTCCCCTACTTCAACGAAATAATTGGAACGGAATTACTAGACAATGCAAATCAGGAACTCCTTGCAAACAATGTACAGCCAGAAAACATAGAAATAGTAAGAACCAGCGGAGCATTGGAGATCCCATATGCATGTAAAAAAATAATTCAGGACAAAAATCCGGACATAATAATTGCACTAGGAGTAATTATTCGAGGCGAAACCACACACTATGACCTTGTATCAGAAAATACATACAGAGGAATCATGAAAGTCCAACTAGAGACAGGAACACCGATATCATTTGGAATTATCAGCTGTGAAAACGAAGCACAAGCAAAAGAAAGAGCAAGCAAGGACGGCCTAAACAAGGGGAAAGACGCAGCACAAGCAGCATTACTACAAACAATCATATAATCTTCACTTCAAATGAAAATAAAAACAATAAAGGAAATTCCTGAAATAAAAGGAAAGAAAATCTTTCTAAGAGTGGACTTTAACGTCCCCATAAAAGACAAAAAAATCCAAGATGACAGTAGAATCAAACAATCAATCCCAACAATAAAATATCTTCAAGAAAAAGGAGCAAAATTAATAATCGCAAGCCATCTAGGCAGACCAAAAGGAGAAATAAAAGAGGAATTAAGACTGGATAAAGTTGCTACACGACTATCAGAACTTATGGGGATTTCTATAAAAAAATTAGACGAAGTAATAAGCGATAACGTAAGAAAAGAAGTAGAAAACATGAAGGAAGGAGAAATAATTGTTTTGGAAAACATACGATTCAAAGCTGAAGAAGAAACAAATGACGAAAATTTCAGCAAAGAACTCGCAGAACTTGTAGACATTTATGTAAATGATGCATTCGGAACCGCACATAGAAAACATGCATCAACATTTGGTATAGCAAAACACCTACCGGCATACGGAGGACTACTTATAGAGAAAGAACTAGAAGCACTATCCCCTCTTATTGAAAAAGAACCGGCAAGACCATTAACAATGATCCTTGGAGGAGCCAAAATTGACACTAAAATTGGAGTAATAAGAAACTTTATCGACAAAGTCGACTATCTACTTCTGGGAGGAGGACTTGCAAACACATTTTTATATGCACTGGGACACGACATCGGAGAATCCCTATGCGAAAAAGACAAAGTGGAAGTCGCGAAAGAAATAATCACAGAATTTGAAAAGCAGAACGCAAAACTGATATTCCCAACCGACGTAATTGTAGCAACAGAGTTATCAAATGAAGCAGATGCATCGGAACTTTCAATTGAAGACGTCAGCGGAGATATGAAAATTTTGGACATAGGAAAGGATTCAACAGAAAAATACTGCGAGATTATAAAAAAATCCGGAACAGTGATCTGGAACGGACCAGTTGGTGTCTATGAATTTGAACCATTTAAAGGGGGAACAGAAAAAATAGCAAAATGCATAGCAAACAATGAAGCCAACTCAATCATAGGAGGCGGAGACACTGCAGACGCAATAAAAAAGCTAGGATTTGATGAGAAATCATTCACTCACATATCAACAGGTGGTGGAGCATGCATAGAGTTCCTAGAAGGCAAAGTATTACCGGGAATACAAGCCATAGCACTTTCTTAAGCAATTGCTATACAGTCTATTTCAACTTTTACACCTTTGGGCAAATTACTGACCTCCACGGTCGCACGTGCAGGCTTATTTTCCCCATCAAAATATTCAGCATACACTTCATTCACAGCTTGAAAATCATTCATATCAGTCAAATAGATTGTAGTCTTCACAACACTCAGCAAATCGCTCTCAGCAGACATCAAAACAGAGGATAGATTTTCCATTACCTGCTCTGTCTGCTCTGCAGCAGTCCCCTCTACAAGCTCTCCCTCAGAGTTAATTGCAATTTGACCACTACAAAATATAAAACCATTAGCCTTCACCGCTTGTGAATATGGACCTATCGCAGATGGTGCATTTTCAGTTTGAATAATCTCCATAAAATAAAATTAGATAATAAATTCCCCCTCAGAAATCTTCTCAGGAGTCCTCTGCCTCCTTCTATCCTTTAAATTGCTTATTTTTTTACGCAAAGCACTCCTCCAACCAAAAAGTCTCACCCTTTCACTAAATCTTAAATTTAAATTATTGAACAATTTATCACTCAGAGAATAAACACCGGAAGCAATGAATGGAGCCGCAAATACATCAATCGAATAGTGAATATGCATCAGCAAAACGGTTGCAGCCTCCACAAAAGTTCCAGCAAGTAAAACCCACCTAAGTTTAGACTTTCTAAACAATAAAAACCCCATAAATGGAACCGCTGTATGCCCAGAGAAAAACAAATCATTCCTAAAAATAAAATGAGAAAGCACATCTTCACCAGGGGCCGAAAGATCATAAAAATGCCCAAAAGGAGGACCAAAGTCAGTCAAAATAATAAATCCGGATCGCAAAAAATAAAGAATAGCAAAAGTCTTAAGAGCAAAAGGGATTATCTCAGGCTTAACAAAAACAGGATAAATGATTACAAGAGCAACCAATCCATACATAACCCAGCTATAAAAAAACTCCATATTATAAGTAGGAATATTATCCAGAATAGCATCTCCAACAGAAATAAAAGTCTCACTATCATTGTAAACACTCGCATAATGATTAAGAAGAAACGCTGATGCCAACAAAATCAGGCCAACTAACAAAGAAATATTAAAAGTTGAATCCTTGAGCAAGACCTTCCAATCCGATCCTAATTTTTTAAAATAAGTTCTAATCATTTTTTCCATCTTCTTTCTTGTTCTCACTCCATCTTCGAATTTTATCAACAATAACTGAAGTTTTCTCAGAATAACGTTCACGAGAAACCTTAGTAACCATATCAATCCTATCTAAATCAAGCTCAATATTTGGAGGAGGCAAGGTCAGCAATGAAAAAGTCTTAGACGGCATACCATCAATAAGCAAACGCATATAAGCAGTATATTTACTTAGAGAAACTAAATCACTAGGCAAAATCTCTTCCGCAAATTGTTGAGATAAATAATCCGCATCATCAAAACCAACTTGGAAAGAGAAAATACTACCGACATTCCCAAAAACAGCATCCCTAACCTCATCAGGCATCTGTGCAATATACTGATTTGCCATTGTCAGGTTAAGCTTGTACTTCCTAGCCTCAGACAAAATAGTCGCAAAGGATTCAGTAGCAAAATTTTGAAACTCATCCACATACAAGTAAAAATCTTTCCGATCCTTTTCAGGAACATTCGCCCGACTCATAGCATCAAGCTGAAACTTTGTAATAAACATTGAACCAAGAAGCGCAGAATTATCTTCACCAATCTTACCTTTAGAAAGGTTCACAATAACAATCTTTCCCTTATCCATAGCAAATCTCAGATCCACGGAACTTTTTGGCTGACCAACAATATTACGAATAGTTGGACTGGATAAAAACTGCCCAACCTTATTTAGAATCGGAGAAATCGCCTCAACTCTAAATCTATCCTGCATCTTTGCAAACTCATTAACCCAAAAAGATTTTACAACAGGATCCTGAATTTTTCTAACAACCTTTCTTCTATATTCATCATCCTGCAAAATTCTAGTAATACCCAACATAGTAGTTCCGGGATATTCCAACAAAGCCAGAATAGTATTTCTCAAAATGTGTTCTAGCCTTGGCCCCCAACTATCAGCATAAATCTTCTTGAAAATACCGACCAAACCACTACAAACAATAGAGTTCAAAGCAGGATCAACATTTTCAAGCATATTAAATGCAACAGCATACTTAGTATCTGAAGGATCAATCAAAACAACATCATTTGTCCTATTTGAAGGAATAAAACTCAAAACCGCATCAGCCAAATCTCCATGAGGATCAATAATCCCAACACCCTTTCCACTAACAATGTCCGAATAAATCATATTTTCAAGCAAAGTAGATTTCCCCATACCCGTTTTCCCAATCACATATAAATGTCTTCTTCTATCAATAGCTCTAACACCAAAAACCTTCTGCATTCCTCTAAAATTTGTTTTACCTAAAATTGAAACAGGTTCCTCCCCTCCTTCAACAGGCAAATCCCCAGGCGGTTCGAGCTTCTTGCTTGAAACCCAGAAAATCGTAGGAGTCTTTACTGTCAGATTTGGAAAATGATAAATCGTAGCCAACTCCTCATTATTCATGACAAAACCATCCCGAATGATTCTTTTTCTATACTTATTTATAATCCCGGTCCCTTCATAAAAATCCTTCATCTCAAATCCATTCAAGTGAGGAAAATTAAACTGCTTAAATGAAGCCACAATCTCTCGAAGCTTTATTTTTGATTTCTGAATATTCTTTTTCTTTGGAAGATAAACAATTCGAATATTAGTTGAATAAAGCAAACGAACGACTTTATCCATAGCAGCATCTATACTGCTTTCCCTATCATGAGTACTCGAAACAAGCTCATCAACATCATCATTACGCGAATTCTGAGCACTTAATTTGAAATCAACACCGGCCTTAATCAACATTCCCTGAAACCAAAAGACCACATAGACAGGAAAAAACACTATTCGAGGCCAAAGTTTTCTAGTAATAAAAGCCTTTGCATATGCTGACTTAAAAGACTCAACATTGGCAAAGACCCCCTTTTTCATAATCATCACACATTTGGAAAACACAACTCGCCACTTGTCAGACAGTGGACTAGCAACAATCTGAATCCACGCCTGATCCTCAGGATCATCAAATTTCACTATAGAGGAAGTAATACCGGCCATAGGATCTAAAGCCACCCTCGTAAGTTTATCCTCAAACTGTGGATATCTCTTAATAGGAAATATATCCGGCCCCAAAAGTTTCAATTCAACAGCAATCGCATTCTCAATATTTCTGGGATTATATGAATAATCCACAGAATCCTCTATCTCAACATCAGGATAATGAGCATAAATTTGCCCTTCCACCAAATTTCTCAGATTTTCAGGAAAAGCCACGTAAAACTTGATCATTCGTCCAATACTCGCAATCTCAAGACTGACATGATCACTACTATAGCCCTTTAACCTTTGCCAGAGACTAAATTTGGACTGAATACCATGCAAGGTCGCAAAAATATGCTCAGCCGCAATAGGGCCAGTCTCATTCTCCTTAGATACTCTCACCTGAAGCACAGTATAGTCTTCCGCATACTTTCTTCTAATTTGTCGGAATCTAACAAAAACCGTTAGAAAAACTAACAAAAATATAAACGCAACTATACCGATCAAAACATAAGTAACCATTTCCATCCTTAAATTAAGTCTAGTGAATTATAAACATAGAGAGGCAAAAAACCTATGAAGAATTATTTGCGCAGCAAGTTCATCCTTATGAGCCCTCTTATCCTTAAAAACATCTGATTTATCCATTAAATCCTCTGCTTCAAAAGTACTAAGACTCTCATCAAAAAGCTCAATATCGATATCCTGTAAGACAGTCCCTAATTTAACAACAAATTTCTTGATTTTCTTTGTCATTTCATTATCAGCCGTATACTTCATATCTATAGGCAATCCAACTACAATCATCCTTACATCCCATTCCTTACAAAAAGAAATAATCTCCCCCAGCACAAAATCAAATCCTTTATTCTGGATAACCCCTTTCGGAAAAGCCATTTTTGTCTCAAAATCACCAACAGCCAAACCAATTCGCTTAGTTCCGTAATCCAAGGCTAAAATATTCCCCCTTTTCATAAATTATTCTTCAGATTCAACTATAACCTTCACTTCTTCCTCTAAATCATCACCAAGTTGCACCTTAACGCTATATTCTCCAAGCTCCTTAATGTGCTCCATTTTTATGAAACTAGGCTCCAGAGTAACTTTTGCCTCAGCCTTAATCGCCTCAACGATATCAGCTTCAGCCAAAGCAGCATAAAGAGTCCCTTTATCACTAACACTCGCCTTTAATTTAAGCTCCAAGCCCTTAAGTTTCTTCAGAACATCCTTAGCATTCTCCAAAACTTGGCTTTTTTCCATAACAACCTTTTCTTTCCTTCCTTCTGCAAGCTTTATCAGCGCAGGAGTTGCAGGAACAGCAAGACTCTTAGGAAATAGATAATTTCTAAAATATCCAGGTTTTACCGCCACAATGTCTCCTCTGTAGCCAAGATTCTCTACTTTTTCGTTTAGTAATACTTTCATAATCAAATTTAAAAACAACGCATTAATAAATAGCGAATTATTCGACTAAAGTAAAGGGAATTTACTATCTTTCAAATTTCCAGAGAGGCATCGCTACAAATCTATCGGAAGCAAAAACCACACCATTCATACTAACCCCCGAAACTTTTCCATCACTCGCATAGTAATAAACAGGTCTATACAAGAAAATTGCAGGAATATCATCCTTAATCTGCTCTGCAAGCTCATTAAGTTCCCTCTCCCTCTTTTCCTGATTAAATACAGACCTAATGTCCTCAATCAAGCTATCCACCCTAAAACTCTTATAATTGGACAAATTTTGCCCCATAGGGTTAGCCTGAGTAGAATGCCAATAAGAATATGTATCAAGATTATATCCAAGATTTTGACCAACCAATAAAAGATCATAGGCTCTGGTCTTTGTTCGATCCTTAAAATCAGACTCAGGAAGAAATTCAACATTTATATTCATACCAACCGCCTCCCAAGAATCCTGCAAAAAGGAAACAACTGTCTTGGCTTCTTCATATTGTGGACTTCCCTCACTATACAACCTTGCAATAAAATTCAACTCAAGAGCAGCTCCGTCCTCATCATAACGGATTCCAACTTTTTCAGTATCATCTTCTGCATAATTATAACCAGAATCCTTCAAAGCTCCTTCAGCTTCCTCTACATTCGGCTGATACACCCACTCCTCCTGATCCAACTCCATAAGAGGAGTATCGACAGCCTTTTTATCTGTAAATTGAGAAATCAAATCTTCCTTATTAAGAGACTTCTGAAGAGCCAATCGCACATTCTTATCCCCCTTCAAAATCTCACTTTCCATATTCATAAAAACAGCCGTATATTGCGGCAATTCATAAGAAAACAAGTCAAATCGCTCATTATTTTCAAAATCATTCACAAATTTTCCAGAAATCTTTATCACTCCATTCACACTATTTATACCCTCAAGCAATTGCTCCATCGTAGGATATGAAATAAATCGAATAAATTCGATATCCGAAGGAGCATTATAATACACAGGACTTCGTTGCAAAGTGATCTGAGTCCGCCCATCAGGGAAAGCCTCAACAGGGTCAGATATCATATAAGGTCCACTACCTACAGGGATCTTATTAAATTCATGCTTCAAAATATCGTAAGGATCGGTATCTTCCAAAATATGCTTTGGAAGTACTCCGGTTGTTAGATTTGTAATAAAGAAAACGTTAGGCTTTTCAAGTGTAAACTTGATTGATCTCTCATCAAGCTGCTCTATATCAACACCTGCAAAATTAGTTTTCAAAATTTCATTTGAGAAAGAAGGAGACAAAACTACATCATGAAACGTAAAGTAAACATCATCAGCAGTTAAATCCTTCCCATCATGCCATTTCAAGCCCTCTCTCAACATAAAAGTATATTCGGTTTTGTCTTCATTAATAGAAAGAACAGCCATGTCATCAACAACAGCCCGCTTCTCCGGGTCATATTTCATCAAACCTGAAAAAACCAAACGTGAAACTTCCCTATCAGCTTCATTATAATCAACAAACAAAGGGTTTATATTTTGAAATCCATTCCTGGAAACCATCCCTTCAGTATAAATATTGGATTCTCCAAAACTAAATAGTCCATAAGGAAAAACCACTAACTTCACAAGCATTCCCAAAAGTACAAACAATGCAATTACTGAAATTAACTTATCAGTATAATCATAGGCTCTAAAAACCTTTATTATATACCTAAGAACTCTCATCAAGAACGATTATTTAAATGAAGAGAAAAGCCATAGAGTTAGCCAAAAACAAAACGGCCAAAACTACAGTTGCAGTAGCCAAAACCTTTTCAGCTCCACGTTTAGAAGAATGAAATCCTCCACCACTACCACCAAATGTAGCTGACAAACCAGTCCCTTGTTGCTGCGTCAAAATCGCTAGAATCAACAATATGGATAATACTACCTGTACCGACATCAAAAATGTGCTCATATGTTTATTTTTTAATTACTAAATGCATCCCCCAATTTATAAGACCAAGTACAACAGCTCCTATAACATAGGAACCTAAGTTTGGAAAGGTTAAAGTGACATCTCGAAATTCCGCAATTGTGAAAAAATACGACATAACCCACAGTATAGCGGCGTTAATCACTATAAGAAAAAGTCCACCGGTCAAAATGACAAATGGTAAAGAAAATATTTTTATTATCGGTTTTACAAAGAAATTCATTAAACCCAAAAATATTCCACCCATAAGAAAAAACTTAAATCCACCTGTATATGTAACTTCATCAACAGCAAGCGTAAGAATATACAAGGCTAGCCCATTTGCCAACACTCCCATAACTGCAATTTTTATTATACCCATTTAACTTTTATTAATTTCTACTCGCCTAATCGCAATCTTTACATTTTCATCATTAATTTTCACCTCTTTTTCCTTGTCCCATTCCATATCTCCACTTTGCCTAAGTTCATCAGAAAGCGTTTCCGCCTTTATATAATCAGCAAAACCAGTCACAGCCTTGTCGATATCACCATGAGCTTCAATCCAAATATAAATTCTGTCATCCACTTGATAATCCGCCTCTTTTCTCATTTCCTGAATAAATCTAACTATATCACGAGCATATCCTTCCCTCTGCAATTCCTCAGAAATAGCTGTATCAAGAGCAACTACAACACCATTAGCACTTTCAACATCATAGCCCTCCTTTGCCTTCAATCCGATTTCCACTTCATCATTCTCCAAAACCCAATCCCCCACCTTAACCTTTCCATCTTCAAGAATTTCAAAGTCAGCACTTTTCACCAATTTTATAATATTCTGAACATCTCCACCATACTTAGGCCCCAAAACTTTCGGATTTGGAGTAACAGATTCCTCAACTATGTCTGAAGCTTCTTTGATAATCTCTAAATCTTTCACATTTAACTCTTCCAAAATCACATCTCTTTGCATTTCAACCAATTCTTGATCAACTCCCTTAGGCAAGGCTATACCTACCTTAGCAAGAGGTTGTCTTACCTTTATTTTTTTCTTAGCACGAACACTATGCCCAAGATTCACAATAGCTCGCACAAGATGAATTTCTTCATTTAGTTTTTCATCAATCAAACTTTCATTTGCCTCAGGCCAATCAGCCAAATGCACTGACTCCTCCTCAGTCAAATTTCGATAAATTTCTTCACTCAAATATGGCATGAATGGAGCAAGTATTTTTGAAAGCTGAAGCAAAACAATATACAAAGTTTGATACGCCTGAGTCTTGTCCCCATCGTTTTCACTCTTCCAAAAACGACGTCTAGACCTCCTCACATACCAATTGGAAAGATTTTCTACAAAACCCATCATTGTCCTTGTAGATTTGGTCAAATTATACTCATTCATCCCCTCGGTAACCTCCTTTATCAAAGCATTCAGTTCAGACAAAATCCATTTATCTAACTTATGATCCGGAACAAAATCTCCAAAATCCTTCTCAGGCTCCCAGTTATCAATATTCGCATAAGTAACAAAGAAACTATAAGTATTCCAAATAGTTAGAGTGAATTTTTTCACAATTTCATCAACATGATCCTCGGAAAATCGCACAGCCTCCGCCAATGGAGCTGTAGATGCATAAAGGAAGAACCTAGTACTATCTACTCCCTTAGTATTGAAAAGAAGATTCGGATCAGGATAGTTCTTTTTTCGCTTTGAAAGTTTCTCACCATCAGAAGCAAGAAGAATCCCGTTAACAATCACATTCTTGAACGCAGGCTTATCAAAGAGAATAGTAGAAAGCACATGCAAAGTATAAAACCAACCACGCGTCTGATCAAGCCCCTCAGCAATAAAGTCAGCAGGAAAATTATCTTCAAACTCTTTCTTGTTTTCAAAAGGATAATGCAACTGAGCGTAAGGCATAGCCCCACTTTCAAACCAGCAATCCAATACATCAGGAATCCTCGTCATTTGCTCCCCACACTTTTCACACTTAATAGTAATATTATCGATATAAGGCTTATGTAAGTCCAATTTGCCATCATTTTCAGGGATCTTTCCTCCTGATTTTTCCTTCAGCTCTTCAACAGAACCAATACAAGTCTTCTCTCCACACTCACATTCCCATAAAGGAATTGCACATCCCCAAAATCTATTCCTGGAAACAGCCCAATCACGTGCACCTTCAAGCCATTTTCCAAAACGTCCTTTCTGAATATGCCCAGGCTGCCAGTGAATTTTTTCATTATTCTTCAATAAACGATCCTTCACATCCGTAACACGAATAAAAAGAGATCTAGTCGAATAATTCAAAAGCGGAGTATCGCATCTCCAACAATGCGGATAACTATGTTTGTAATTCTGCTTAGCAAAAAGCAGTCCTTTCTCATGCAAGTATTTCGCAACGTTCAAATCCTGTCCTTTCACAAATTTTCCGGCAAAATCAGTAACTTCATCCTTAAAGGTACCATTCATATACACATGTTGAATCATCGCAGATCCCATCTCCTTACCAAAATTATAATCATCCTCACCAAACATAGGCGCAATATGCACTATTCCGGTACCATCCTCAGTTGTAACAAAATCAGCAGTACCAATAACATAAAGCTCCCCTTCAAGCTCCTTATTATCCAAATAATAATCGAATAATGGTTCATATTTAGTTCCAACCAGCTTAGATTGATCAATTTTTTCAATTTCAGCATAATTGCCCTCTCCAAACACAGCCTCAGCCAAGTCCTTGGCAACGATATAAAATTCATCCTTCCCTTCATCATTTTTCGCTCCAACCTTCACATACTCAATATCTTTCCCCAAAGCCAAAGCCGTATTCCCAGGCAAAGTCCATGGAGTTGTAGTCCAAGCCAATATATAAACATCCTCACCTTCAGAACCAATCGCCTTCAAGGCGTCAGATGAAAGTTTAAACTTCGCAGTAACTGACAAATCAGTAATATCTTTGTAGCCCTGAGAAACCTCAAAATTCGACAAAGGCGTCTCGCAACGAGGGCAAACATGCATGGATTTGAAACCTGAATAAATCAGGTCCTTGTCCCAAATCTGCTTGAACACCCACCAAATTGATTCCATATAATCATTATCCAAAGTCGCATAACTATCACTAAAATCAACCCATCTCGCAACACGTTTCAACATCTGCTCCCACTCTTTTGTATATGTAAAAACAGACTCACTACATTTCGTATTAAATTTCTCAACTCCATAACTAACAATTTCCTTCCTACCGGACAATTCAAGTTGCTTCTCTATCTCATATTCAACAGGCAAACCATGACAATCCCACCCATTAGTACGGGGAACATAATACCCCCTCATAGTCCAATACCTAGTCACCGCATCCTTTAACGCAGTAGCAAGGATATGTCCATAATGAGGCAAACCATTTGCAAAGGGAGGCCCATCAAAAAATATGAACTTTTCATTTCCCTCTCGTTGCTTCACAGATTTTTCAAAAATCTCATTAGAATCCCAAAACCCAAGAATTTCTTGCTCAAGATCCGGGAATGATTGCTTTGGGTCTACTCTCCTAAACATATTTTTTTGTTAGATCATCTAAAACAGAGCCAGTTTAGCGAAAAACTTAGCTTTTTCCAATCCCAAATATTTTGCTAACAACCTCTGCAATCACCGCAACCACCAGACTCACAACCTGAAGGACCGGCAATCTTTAATTCATAGCTTTCAACCAACTCAGCAGCAAGACCCACATATTTTTCAGGAGTCAAAGAACTCAACACCTTTTTATCTGCAGCAGGGATCTTTAATTTCTTGATGAAATTTTGGACAACAGCCTTAGTCACACCACCCTTCCCTCGAGTCAGTTCTTTCAACTGCTCATAGGCGTCAGAGATCAAGTGCTTGCGCATAACCATCTGAATCGGTTCAGCCATAAGCTCCCATTTGTCTTTTAGGTCATCTTGTATAACTTTTTTATTCACAGTACACTTGGACAAGCCCTTCAAAGTGCTCTTGTAAGCCAAAACAGAGTAGCCCATCGCCATTCCAATGTTCCTCTGAACAGTAGAATCAGACAAATCTCTCTGCAACCTGGAAATCTGTAATTTTGAAGACATATGCTCCAACAAAGAATTCGCAATTCCAACATTTCCTTCACTATTCTCAAAATCTATAGGATTAACTTTGTGCGGCATAGTAGAAGATCCTATCTCCCCTTTCAAAGTTTTCTGACCAAAATATCCAAGACTAATATAAGTCCACATATCTCTATCAAAATCCAAAACGATATTATTCATACGTTTCACGCAATCAAAAACATCAGCAAAACAATCATGAGGCTCTATCTGAGTTGTATACTTATTAAACTTCAATCCAAGCGAATGTACAAAGTCCTCACTAACCTTCATCCAGTCAACCTTAGGATAAGCAGCAAGATGGGCATTGTAGTTCCCTACAGCTCCATTGATCTTCCCCATCACATAATCACCCTCAGACAAAATTTCCAACTCCCTCTCAAGTCGTGCGACAAAATTGATTAACTCTTTTCCAAGAGTAGTAGGAGAAGCTGTTTGTCCATGAGTACGAGCAAGCATAGGAAGTGAGCGCGTAGCCATCCCTAAAGTATGAATTTCTTGTATAACTCCGCTAAGCATAGGCTGCAGGTCTCTCTCAAGAAAATCCCTCAACATGCAAGCATAAGAAAGATTGTTGATATCTTCAGACGTACATCCAAAGTGTATAAACGCAGTGTATTTCTCCAGATCACTACCCTTCAAGTGCTCACAAATAAAATACTCAATCGCCTTCACATCATGATTCGTAGTTTTTTCTATATCCTTCACTCTTTTTGCATCTACCACATCAAATTGTTCATACATAGTACGAAGAAGCTTGAGCTCAGTAGGTTTGAGCACCCTAGTCCCTTTCAGTTTTACCTCATTAAACAAATTGATAAACCATTCCACTTCAACAAGAACTCTATATCTCATTAACGCAGCCTCAGAAAAATACTGAGATAGATAATCAACCTTAGACGCATATCTCCCATCCAAAGGAGAGATAGCCATTAAATTATTTTCCATGAATAAACAAAATTTAAGAATTAAAAGACGCTTTGACCATTGCAATTCGGTCAATAACCATTTGTCTCAGATTAGTATCTGAATTTGCCAAAATTCGAACTGCCGCCAAAGCCGCATTCTTTGGATCTACCACCGCCATAGCAGGAGTGTCACCTGGCATCTGCAAAGTACTGTTAATATTCACCATAAAATCAGCCTTATCCTTATGAGGGGGACAAGCAATAACAGGGTGCACACTATTTGCAGCAACGACACCGGAAAGACCATTCGACCTACCGGCAACAGTTATATAAACCATATTTTCATCACTGGCATTATTTGCAGTGACAATTTCCAAAACTTTCTCAGGAACTTTATGAGCAGAAGCAACAATCACCTCATGCTCCACTTCAAACAAATCCAGCTCAGCAGTGATTTTTTTTGTAAAATCCTTATCAACCTCTGAACCAAGTAAAAATAGTACTTTCATATAATTTTAATTAAGATATTTTGATAAATTTTCTGATAAACGATCATTTACACTTCCAACTTCAGCCACAAATTCATCGCCAGTGATCAATTCATAAGCCTCTATGTAACGTCGCGCAGTCTCCGCTTTTATTTCATCCGGAATCTCAGGAACATCTCCTTCACCAACGAAACCTTTACCCGCCAACCATTCTCTCAAATATTCCTTATCTATCTTTTTCTGCTCTTCCCCACTAGCGAACCTCTCGTCATATTCATTCGCATACCAGAAACGAGAAGAATCCGGTGTATGAATCTCATCAATCAATACAATTTCTCCATCAGCATCCATTCCAAATTCATATTTAGTATCAACAAGGATAATCCCCTGCTTAGCAGCAATTTCAACACCTCTCTTATAAAGTTGCATTGCTTTATCCGCCATATAATCAAACTGTTCCGCAGTTATAACACCTCTATCCAAAATTTCCTGCCTGGAAACAGATTCGTCATGCTCTCCATGCGCAGCCTTTGTAGAAGGAGTAATAATCGGAGCATCAAACTTTTGATTTTTCTTCAGCCCTTCCGGCAATTCATTTCCACAAAAATTACGAACCCCCTTTTCATAATGAGTCCAAGCACTAGTACTCGTCACACCGGTAATATATCCACGAACAACCATCTCCACAGGTAGCGGTGTACATTCCTTTGCAGTAACAACGTTAGGATCAGGAAACTCAATCACATGATTTCCTATAATATCCTTAGTTTGTTCAAACCAGAACCTAGCCATCTGATTTAAAACCTGTCCCTTAAAAGGAATCAAAGTAATAATTCTATCAAACGCAGACAACCTATCTGAAACAATTATAATTCTCCTATCGTCTTTGGAATAATTATCCCGAACCTTCCCCTCGTACTTGTCCCCAAGACCCGGAAAATCTGTTTTATCCAAGCAAAAAGGGATTTGAGCAACTATTTGATCTGTTGTAAGCATAAAATAAAAGTTAATTAACAATTTTATAATACTGAATCAAAAATTGACTAGCAACACCAATCTTAAAAACGAGCAAGTGCTATAGATTGCAAAAAATCACTAAAAGCGATAAACAAAAATTAGCTTAACCAATTTTAAAATGGCAAATTTCACAGAAAAGTACGGCAATTTAGCAGTAGTATTAGGAGCTCAATGGGGCGATGAAGGAAAAGGAAAATTGATAGACATTTTATCTGAGGAGTACGACACAATTGTAAGAGCAACCGGAGGAGCAAATGCCGGGCACACTATTCATCTACCAGACACAGAAAATCCAGGACAAACAAAGAAATTCATATTCCATCTTATTCCATCAGGAATGCTGCACGAAAAAACAGTCAGCGTAATCGGTAATGGAGTGGTAATTCACTTCCCTACCCTGTACGAAGAATTACAAATCCTAGAAGACAACCAAATTACAACTAAAGACAGACTATTAATTTCAGATAGAGCACACGTCTTATTTGATTATCACAAAGTAGTTGATGGAATGCAGGAAAACACTAAGGGAGAGAAAAAAGTTGGAACAACAAAAAGAGGAATAGGACCATGTTATACAGACAAAATCAGAAGAAATGGAATCAGAGTACACGACTTCCTAGACATGGAAGTTTTTGAAAGAAAATACATGGCAAATCTGGAACTATTCAAACAAATGTACGGAGATTTTGAATACGATACAGAAACTGAACTTAAATTTTACAGAGAAAAAGCCAACGAAATCATAGAAATGATTACAGACGGAAGTTACTACGCAAACAGAGCACTAAAAGAAGGAAAAAATGTACTGGCTGAAGGGGCAAACGGAGCAATGCTGGACATCGACCATGGAACATACCCTTTTGTAACATCTTCAAACCCTACAATTGGTGGAATTTGTACAGGGCTCGGACTTGGAGCTACAAAAATCACAAATGTAATCGGAATAATGAAAGCATATGTAACCAGAGTAGGAGGAGGACCATTCCCAACTGAACTATTAGATGATCTGGGAAGCCAAATCCGCGAAGCGGGAGGAGAATTCGGATCAACAACAGGACGACCACGAAGATGCGGATGGTATGACTCAGTAGTTGCAAGGTATTCAGCAATGGTGAACGGGCTAAGTTCCATAAACCTCACAAAACTTGATGTACTTACAGGACTACCAACACTACAAATTGCTACTCACTATAAATATCGCGGACAAACGCTAGACTCATTCCCTGCAAGCCTGGAATGGTTGGAGGAAATAGAAGTACAGTATATAGAAATACCGGGATGGACAGAGGACATCAGTAAAATAAGAAACTACGAAGACCTTCCTGAAAACGCAAGAGCATACGTAGAAAAAATTGAAGAACTTTCAGAAGTGAATGTATCATCAATCGGAGTGGGTGTCAGTCGAGAAGACATGATCTTTAGAGACTAAGCCCTTGCACAAAACAATATAAAGTGTTAAAACAAAGCCTTATTTGATAAGTAAATCAAAGGCATGTTGAACGAAACGCTAGGCAATATAGAAAAAACAGAAAAACTAAAATCAAAGCTTTATCAAACACTTGAGAAAGCAGGGCTAAGAAAAAGAAATTGGACAAGCATCCCAGGGGCAAGAGAGATAAATGAGTTAATGGCTATGGATGATGAATTTTTTGGAATTGAAGTAGAGGCAAGACCAACTGAAAACGGAATAAATGTTGTAATTAGATGCCCCATAGACGCAAGGCACGACAACGCATTTGTAAAAAGAAGAATCAACACAACAACATTTCTAGAAGCTAGAGAACAAATAGAAATAGAGTCAGAAGAAGACCTAGAAAGACTAACTCCAGAAATTCTGAGGGTTATTCAACATGGAATCGCAATAAGCGAATACAATCAAAAAACTCTAATAAAAAACGTTTTCCCCCTAGACAAGGAAGCTCCTGATCTAAAAAATGGAGATCCAAGAACATACAAGCTTGCCCAAAAATTAAGAGCAGAAGGTCGCGATGAAGAATCAATAAAGAGAATCTGTGAAAACCACATACTCAGTAAAAAAATCACCACCAATCTAAAAAAAGCACAAAACATTGCAGAAATAATGGCAATAACAGCAATTGGCGTAGGAGCAACTATGGGCTTCGAAGGAATAAACCAAGCTATAAATGACATTGGAATAACATTTTCAGATGAAATGGCTCAAATAATTGAACGACTTATTGAGCTAGGAAATACACCAAAAGACATGGAAAAACAAATAGCATTTAGAGTAATACTACCTGCATTAAGCTTAGGCTTTCCTGCTTTTCTAATAAGGGAAATGATTATAGGAGCCATCGAAAAAGTAAAACAAAGACTGGAGAAAGTTTAAATGGTGGGCGCTATAGGAGTCGAACCTATGACCTTCTGGGTGTAAACCAGACGCTCTAACCAACTGAGCTAAGCGCCCCAATAAAAGACCGCAATTAACTTTAATTGCCAGTATTTTTTATCATACCCACGAAAAACTATCAAGAAGAAGATTAGCCTAACATAAAACCATTTTTCTTAAGCCACTTTTCCTGAGATCGATAATCGGGCATCGCCTCCCCCACCAATCCCCAAAATTTTTTTGAATGATTAAATTCCTTCAGATGCGCAAGTTCATGCACACAAACATATCGAAACACTTCTCTTGGAGCAAAAAGTAACCTATAGGCAATATTGATACTTCCTTTGCTACTGCAACTTCCAAATCTGGAATTCACCCTCTTGAAACGACAATCTCTGAATCGCTTTTTAAAATGCAAATCATTCAATTCATTCAAAACTTCCTCCAAGTATTCACTTTGATCTTTCATAATAATCTTCTGCACCAAAAACTTAACCTTCTTAGACCTTTCCTCATCATTCATCTCCTCATTCAAAAAAATCTCAATAATATATCCATCCTTCAAAACAACTCGTGCATTCTTTCTCTTCTCATCATAAATATTCAACTCATAAACTTTATTATGAGTTGAAATTCGCCCACCATCCTCATAATTAGGTTCAATAAAATCATCAGAAAACCCATCCAACTTCTTCACAGACCATTTCAAGAATTTCTCAACAGTCTCATCCCGCTTCCTTCCGCGCAAAAAACGACTAAGCCTCACAACTATTTTCCCCTTCCTAATTCGAACAGAAGAACTAAGCTTTGAGACAGATTCATATTCCACATCAAACAATCTCTCCCCTATATTCAATTTATTCGGATACTTCATATCCTTCTTTTACTTTAAAACAGAATCTTTCGCAAACAATCTAAATTCAGATTGAACAAACCCCATACCAATTAACAAAGTAAGCATCAAGAGATAAACACTAAATTCAGGAATTGGAACTGCCGCTAAAAATGGTGTAGCCCCTGTAAAATTCCAGTTTGTATTTCCACTAGAATCATTTGCAAACTGACCAGAAACAACAATTTCTGAAGCATTGCTATTGTTACTATCCTTCACATCAATATAATTCAAAGTTCTTGTACTTTGAGGGTCTATAAACCACTCACTATCTGCAACTGAAGAACGTAAAAGCAAAGCCCCCGTCTGTGTACCTGTCCCCTCTGCAGTCCAAGTATTTGTTACAGTCTGGGTTGTTCCGGCTTCGAACTCCCAGGTTCCAGCAGTTTGACGAGTCAATTGGTAAAATGTATTCGATCCATCAATTGACTGAGCCACAGCATCTCCATCAAAAATCACTTCATTATTACCATGAGTAAATGTTCCAATCGATTGCCTATCCCAATTCCCAGCAATATTCACAGTATTGCCACCAGCAAAAAAATCTCCATCAATAATGGTTAGATCACCATCAAGGTCTAATGCAGATTGCAAAGTGACATCATCCTGGCCACCATCACCTGAGACATTAATCTCTAAATTATTAAAAGCAATTCCAGCAACATTAAAATAAGATATTGCTGGGACAAATGTATCAAAAACTACAGTTCCACTATTATGTGTAAACACCCCACCGGTAATTATAAGATCATCAGCAACTTTCAACGTAGTAGGAGCAGAAAGCGAACCAGTAGTCATATTAAAACTAATGGAACTACCATTTAAATCTAATGTCGTAAGACCAATAGCATCAAACACACCACCAGCAATATCTAACGTATCTCCAAAAGAAATGGTCGTCACAGTTTGACCATTAAAAGTTCCACCATCAATATCACCCCTATCACCAAAGCTTACAGAACTAGAACTACCAGCATTAAACGTTGCAGTATCAGTTAAAGAATAATTACCACCAACTGAAAACCCACCAGAACCAACATCAAATGTAGTACTTCCAGATTGATCAAAAGTAGTAGCTATCGACCAAGTACCAGCTCCCGTATTGTCTATATTACCAACAGCCAAGTCCAATGAATTAAAAGAAAAAGTACCAGTTCCAGCAGTATCAATATCTAAAGAAGCACTGTTAACCAAAACACTAGGCAAGGCAGCTCCTCCACTCGGCAAATCAAAATCATTATTTGAAAGTATATCCAATTGTCCTCCTCCTCCCTCAAAACCATTCTCCACCACCACAGTACTTGTAGAAGCGGCAACAATCTTTGAACCACCACCAGAAGTTTGCAAAAATCCATCACTCAAAGTCAAAGTACCTGTAACATTTATCGTATCCCCACTAGAAATATATAAATAGTTTTGAGTAGGAACACCAAGCATATTCAAGGTCAAATTCTCAACAGTTAAAGAACCATTAACGTTCATGCTTCGAGACCCCGGATAAAAACCATCAAACTCTATAATGCCATCACTAGAAGTAAATATTCCACCAGTCTCTACATCAAAGGTAGTCAACACATACATAGTTCCTCCACTACCCGGAGCACTAAACGATCCAGAGTCCATATTAAAACTAACACCACCATTTAAATCTAAAGTAGTAAGGCCACTCATATCAACAGTAGCACCATTTACATCTAATGAGTCTCCAAAAGCAATGGTAGCTGCGGTTTCTCCATCAAAGGTTCCACCATCCAGATCCCCTCTTCCAGAAAAAGTTAAAGTTGTAGCACTACCAGCAAAAAATGAACCACCATTTTGTGTATAATCACCAGCAATGGAAAAATTTCCACCACCAGCATTACTAATAGTACCTGCGTCAAGTGTAAGCGTACTATCAAAGTTAAAAGTTCCTGCTCCTGCAGTACCAATTTCTAAAGATGCATTGTTTACAGTAATTACAGGCAAAGAAGTTCCCCCACTTGGTAAATTAAAATTTGTACTACCAGTAAAATCTATTTGCCCAGTTCCACCATCAAATCCAGTCCCAACAGATACAGACCCCGTAGACACAATTTTAGCACCACTAGCCCCCTGAAAAAAACCATCAGTTAAAGTTAACGTTCCTGTAACAGTAACTGTGTCACTACTGCCGAAATAAAGATAATTTTGAGCAGGACTTCCCGTCAAAGATAAAGTAAGATTGGTGATAGACAAAGAAGAATCAACATTCATAGTTTGAGAGGAAGCAGAAAAAACATTAAAAGCAACAGTACCAGATTGATCTACATAAGCTGCACCAGCCTCAACAGTAAAATTCTGAGCCAAAGAAAGAGTTTTTCCAATTCCAGGGGCCTTAAAAGTACCATCACTAAGAGTAAGAGAATACACATTCAAGTCATAAGAATTAAAATCAATAATACCTGTATATCCGGAAGAAACAGTAAAAACACTAGCTGAAACATTAGTATCAGCAGTCACACTTTGTGTACTAGTAGTATTAAAAGTAACTGTATCAGCTGAATCAGGAATACTTCCTCCACAAGAAGTCCAGTTACCACTATCACTCCACGTAGAGGTAGTTCCATTCCAAACACATGAATCCGCAAAGGCAACAGAGACCGATACAAAAAATGACAATAGCAAAGAAACACTCAAATAGAATCCAACACGCTTAAAAATATTCAACAACTTTATTTCAATTAGGATATATGCAAAAAAAAGATAACACACAAACTACAAGAAATAATAACTTAAAAAAACAATTTGGTGCCCAGAAGAGGACTTGAACCTCCACGAGAATAATCTCACTAGCCCCTCAAGCTAGCGCGTCTACCATTCCGCCACCTGGGCATATTGTCAAAAAGCATCGCAATTCTATTGTATATACGAAAAAAATTCAATTTACTTTCACTAATCAGGCACTATAATAGAAATGTACTAATATTGTTTCTTAATGAATACAAACCAATTCATAAAAAACAACAAATACGAAAAGACTTCCTAGGCAAGCGCCTAAATAGCACCCAAAAGAATCTAGAAAATTCTAGCAAAGTGATACGTAAAACACTTGAAGGACTTCCCGAGTTCAAAAAGGCAACGAAAATTCTTTTCTACGTGCCAATTAAAAATGAAGTGAACATTCTTCCACTCATAGAAAAATCCCTCAAAAACAAAAAAGTTTTTCTTCCAAAAAGTCACAAAGATAGAAAAATTTTCATTCATCAAATAGAATCACTCGAAGACTTGGAACCTGGAATGTTCAAGGTTCCAGAGCCAAATTCCAACTGCACAATGGGGAAAGCAGCAGATTTGGACCTGATAATCGTACCGGGAGTGGCATTCGACAAAAAAGGCCTAAGGATAGGATACGGAAAGGGCTACTACGACCGATTCCTCAAAAAAACTAAATGCCCAAAAATAGCCCTTGCATACGAATTCCAAATCCACGAGAATATCCCAGGTGAAATTCATGACGAAAAAGTCGACATGATAGTGACCGAAAAAAACCTATTAACTAATTAACTATATATCTTATGAGCGCAATCCAACAACAGGATCAAGAAATCTACGAAGCGATAGAGCGAGAAAAAAAAAGACAGGCTGAAGGAGTAGAACTTATCCCTTCAGAAAATTACACATCCGAGGCAGTAATGGAAGCATGCGGATCAATTCTGACAAACAAATATTCCGAAGGTTATCCGGGAAAGAGATACTATGGTGGACAAGAAAATATCGACACTATCGAAAATCTGGCAATAGACAGAGCAAAGAAACTTTTTGGTGCAGAACACGCAAACGTACAACCATACTCAGGCTCTCCAGCTAACACAGCAGTATACTTCGCACTTCTAGAGTTTGGAGACACAGTAATGGGACTAAAACTAGACCATGGAGGTCACATTACTCACGGACTACCAATTGCATTCTCAGGAAAAGCATACAACTTCGTACAATATGAAGTAGACAAAGAAACCGGCGAAATAGATATGGAAAAAGTCAGAAAACTCGCACATGAACATAAGCCAAAAATGATAGTAGCAGGATTCACAGCGTATCCAAGCGATATAAAGTGGAAAGAATTTAGGGAAATTGCCGACGAGGTAGGAGCAATTGCAATGGCAGATATTTCACACACCGCAGGACTAATAGCTGCAGGAGCGCTAGAATCTCCCGTTCCATATTTCGACGTAATTACAACCACAACCCACAAAACACTTCGAGGACCGAGAGGCGCAATAATTATGTGTAAGGAAAAATTTGCAAAAGCTATAGACAGAGCAGTGTTTCCGGGACTACAAGGAGGACCACACGAACATGCAATTGCAGGAAAAGCGATAGCATTCAAAGAAGCAATGCAGCCAGAATTCAAAGAATACGGAATGCAGGTAAAGAAAAATGCACATCACCTAGCAGAAGAATTAGTAAAAAAAGGGTTCGACCTTATATCAGGGGGAACAGAAACTCACCTCCTACTTGCAGACCTAACAAACAAGAATGTTACAGGAAAACAAGCTCAGGCAAGACTGGACGAGGTTGGAATAACCTTGAACAAGAACACTGTGCCATTCGATACAAGATCACCATTTGATCCATCTGGAATAAGATTCGGAACACCCGCAGTCACAACCAGAGGAATGAAAGAAGTAGAAATGGAAATGATCGCAGATTGGATGGACAAAGTAATTTCAGACATCGACAACACGGAACTACATGCACAAATCAAAGAAGAGGTGAAAGAAATGTGCCTAAAGTTCCCAGTACCAGGAATAAAGGTCTAAGCCTACAACTTCTTGATCACAATTATAGTAATATCGTCTGCTTGTGGATATTCACCCATGAATGTTCTAAGATCAGTAAGAATTGCATCTCTTAATGCAGTCGCACTAGGCAGTCCTCCGTTTTGTTGAACAAAAGCGGTAAATCTTTCCATACCATAAGCCTCAACCCTATTTTTCCACGCCTCAGGGATACCATCACTATAAACAATAAGGAAGTCTCCACTTCCCAAAGGAACTTCCTCAGTTTTAAGAATCCTAGAAAGGTCACTAATCATACCCAACGCCATTCCCCCAGCAGGAGCAAGAGTCGCTGTTTTATTCGCAGCACTATAATGAATTATTTGTTCATGACCAGCACTAACATAGTGAAATTTACTATTCAAAGCATCCCATTGCATCAAACACAAAGTCATAAAAATACTAGGAAGTGTTTTTATATTTAATACTCTATTAACATCAACCATAACTTTTTTCAAATCTCCCAGTCCGGAGAAACCATAAAACAAAGCACTAGCAATAGAACTAACTATTCCAGCAGGCACACCATGTCCAGTCACATCACCCAAATAAAATATCAAGCGATTATCATCCATCTTCAAGAAATCATACATATCACCACCAATTTCTCCTGCAGGTATCAAATCGGCACTAATCTCTATCCCGGAAATACTTGGTATGACATCAGGCAAAAGTTGTGCCTGAATCTCCTTTGCCAATTCTAATTCACGAGTAATTCTCTCCTGATACAACTTCGCATCAAGACTCGCAGCCAAATCAATGGCCATCCTATTAAAAGCATCACCCAAAAATTTCAATTCATCATGCGTTTTAATATTAACTCTAGTCTTAAAATCTCCCTTAGCAATATTTTCCGCGCCCTTAACCAATAGAGCAACCGGCTTAGTTAGGTGTAAAGACATCCAAAATGACCAAATAACTCCAAGCAAGACACCAAACAAAACCAAATACACAATTCTATTAATGATTAAAGCTACCCTCTCATCAAGATTATGATAATCAACAGAATAAACAATTGAATGCTTCTCAGATGCAGGAATGACAAAATAATCAATTAATGTACCAGGGGTCAAATCAGGTATCAAATTATCATCTTTATCCACAAAAACATCTCCATTCTTAGCTTCATCATTCAAATAGAAGATATCACCATTTAAAGTAAGAAAAGAAATATTTTCCGACTGAACCTGTTCAAGTAATAGTTGATCAGTAACTCCACGCAAAGGACCACTATACTTTTTATCAAGATCAATAGCCGAATCATAAAGAATCTCTCCAGGATAAGATATAACCTTTATAGAAGCAAGATCTCCATTTTGCTTAAAAATAGATTGGATTTCACGATTAAAATAAACAAAACTATTTTGAGCCAAGTATAAATCATAATCCTTAGCAACAATGGGCGCAGTCAATTTCACAAAGGACAAAGAGTTCAGATAAATATCATCTCCCAATTCCCTCTTTTTCTCGGTAATAAAAAGATAGGCAGCGACAGAAAATAGAATCACAAAAAGCAGAGAAATTCCTATCAATAATTTTGTTCTAATTCGTATCTGCATATTATTTAACTTTTATCTCATCAAAATAAATCAAACCATCAATCCTAGGTTGAATATCAATTGAATTAACGAAACTATACACAGTTTCGAATTCAAAAAGCGGAACTCCAATAACATCATCTTCGATAAGAATACTCATCGCATTCTGCAAACTAATAAGCCTTGATTCAATATTCATATCAATAGTACTTTTCTTAATTATTTCATCAATTTCTGAATTGGAATATCCTCCAAGGTTGAATTTCGCATTACTAGCAGCAACAGCATTCAAAAATTCCGAAGAATCACCAAGTCCGGACTTAAACGCTAAAAAGTAAATATCTGCAGTTCTAGCCTCAAAACTTTCAATAAGAGAATCAGCATCAAGATAAGAAACCTTCATCCTAATACCAACTTCCCTTAACTGAGTCTTTACATGCTCACCAAGCACATCTAGCCCCTCCGGCAAATGAAAGTTGAGAATTTCATCCCCTGATTCAACCCCAAGGACAATTTCCTTAGCCAAGTCTAAGTCAAAAACATGTTTCGGAATATCAACGTTAAAACCAAAAACTCCAGTACTTATAAACTGGTTAATAGGTTTCACAAGCTCACCAAGAGACATGACCAAGGACTCTTGATCAATAACCAAAGAAACAAGAGTTCTCATCTCTACATCCGATAAAATCTCGGAATTCATATTAAACAACAAGAATTGAACCTCAAGACTTGGTATAGACCTAATCTCAAAATCATCATTTTGTCTCATAAATTCAAGTGAATCTTGAGGAACAAAAGCAAGAAAGTCAGCTTCACCTCTAAGCAAAGTTGTAACTCTCTCAGCCGTATTAGTTTTTGTAAGTAATTCAACAGATTCAAAAACTGAAAGCTGTCCCCAGTGATCATCAAATCGATCAATTAACAAACTTTCACCAACAGTCCACTCAACAAATTCATAAGAACCGGTACCTATAGGTTCAGGCAAGTCCTTCATTTCATATTCAGCAGGAATAATCTGCAACATGGATAGCTTCTGTAACAACAAAGGGTCAGGTTCATGCGTCATGATCCTAATATTATAAGGAGTAATGACTTCAATATCTTTTATAGAATCATAAAAATCGCGTAACTGAGAATCAGGATAATTTTTTGCTCTCGCAAAACTAGCCAAAACATCATCCGCATCAAAAGTACTACCATCATGAAATACAACCCCCTCCCTAAGCCTCATATCCCATGTAAGATCATCGATAAGCCCCCAAGATTTAGCCAAAAACGGAATAGGATTCAAATCTCTATCACATTTAGTTAAAGACTCATAAATATTCACAGTTCTTTGACGAGTTGCAGGATCAACAATTGTAGGCTCTAAAGAAGCAGGCTCATCTGGAAAAATAATTCTAAGATCGGTAACAGTTTCATATTCCACTTCCTCACCATCAAAAATTCTTTCCACCAGCGAATTAACAAAAGTATCTGTTTGCTCTTTGTAAAAAAGCTGTCCTGCCACCCAAGCAAAACCAAGCAAAAATGCCAGGTAAAACAGTCCTTTGAACAAGTTATTTAACACAATATTAAGATTAATAAAATCCCTCTATTATAGCAAAAAATAGCCATTTTAACAACGACTAAAGCTTACTCAAGATATCCTTCACACTAGTCTCCAAAATCGAATCCCCTATCTTCTGTGCCAAACTAAGCATCTTTTTGTATGTAGATAAGTATTTTTTAGCATCAGCAAGGGTTTTTACGCCAGAAGTCTTAGCCGCCAAGGCATTGTATTTCTTCATATAACAGGCCTTTTTCATATTATCATCACCTAAAGCTGTAAAAACCTTAAGAGCCTGATCTATCTTGTCCCTTTTATAATAATGAACACCCTCGTTATATTTAATCGATTTCTCCAATTCAGCATCATCTGATTTATCAGCATAAAAAAGAGCCTTTGAGAAGTTGTTAACCTCCATATAATAAACAGCAGCGGATTTATAAGCAGTATTCAAAAGCTGCCTATCTTTTAGTTTTGAAAGGTAAAAAATCGCAGAACTAAAATTCTTGGAATTTATGGCAGAAATACCCAGATTCCTATAGGCAATATTAAGGTTTTTCGTAACAAGCTCACGCAAACTACTAATAGCATAAGCCAATTGAGAACTTTTTAGCAGTGCCCTTTCAGAAATTTTCTGAACGTCCTCACGAAAATCAGTCAAATCCAGTAAATTCGTAGAAATAATCTCAGTCACAGGCAAAATATGATCATAGTCCATATATTTCTCAAATTTTGCATTCGTCGCCTCTATATCTATCCCCTTAAAATGAAGACAAACATGTTCCGGTAGCAACTTTATATTCAAATCTTCAAGATTAAACTTTTTGGAATATAAATAAATATAAAGTGTCACAATTTGGTTACAATCCCCCTCCATCTTCAACTTGCTCGGATCTCGCAAAAGTTTGCCAAAACTGGCAGTCTTTATATAGTGATAATATTTTCCTGGAACAAGAAAAGACATAATCCCAAATAAAAATCGGATTTTCTCAGCATCTTTATGAGGAAAAGAAAGGCCTTTCGCCTCCAACAACACCCTAATCTCTTTATCAGAAACAGGATCAAGAGCAACATGCTCCTCCAACTTTTTTTCAATCAATTTTATATCTTCATACATCTTTCTACGAACTTTCTTACTCAAATACTTATACCCCTTAAACTTCCTTTCCATCCAAACATTAACAATAATCAAATCCTCCTTCATTAGCTTGAGAAGACCCTTTTCAATAGAAGAAAGCCTATCAGTAGATTTCACATGTCTGAAAAACTTATCAACCTTTCTCTCAAAAGAATTAACATAGGGGGAAAACAGACCGAAAAACCACTTTAAAAATCTAAGCATAATGAAACTTATTTCCATTAATTATAGCACAAAAAAGCGCTTAACAAAAAGAAAAAACCTACTTATCCTTTCTAAGTACAGCTAAAAATGCTTCCTGAGGCATTTCAACCTTCCCCATCATCTTCATACGTTTTTTCCCTTTTTTCTGTTTCTGCAAAACTTTTCTCTTTCTACTAATATCACCACCATACAAACCAGCCGTTACATCCTTTCTATAAGCAGATATTGTTTCCCTGGCCAAAACCTTAGCTCCAACAGCAGCCTGTATAGGAATAGGAAATTGAGCACGCGGAATAAGTTTCTTAAGACTCTTTGTTATACCGCTTCCCACATAAAAAGCATTATCTCTATGAACAATCAAAGACAAAGCATCAACAGCCTCCCCCGCCACCAAAATATCCAACTTAACCAAATCTTCCACACGATAATCAAGATATTCATAATTCATTGAAGCATAGCCACTTGTGACGCTCTTTAGCTGGTCGTAAAAATCTACAACAATAGAGGCCAAAGGTAATTCAAAGGTCATAAGCACTCTATTTACATCCAAATATTGCATATCCTTTGAAACTCCACGCTTTTCAGAACATAAAGTCATAACGGACCCCACATATTCCTTTGGAACCAATATTTCAACCTTTACCCAAGGTTCTTTTATAGCAGAAATAAGTACTCTATCGGGCAATTCAGCAGGGCTTGAAATCAACTTTTCCTCACCATCATTCATCTCAATTATATAAGAAACAGACGGAGCAGTAACAATCAAATTCATGTCATATTCTCTTTCCAAACGTTCCTGCACAATTTCCATATGCAATAGACCTAAAAATCCACATCTAAAACCATGACCCAAGGCACCTGAATGTTCAGGCACAAAAGACAAGGCACTATCATTAATTTGTAGCTTATCCAGGGCATCTCTAAGCAAAGAATAATCATCCGCATCTGTAGAAAAAACACCTGCAAACACAAATGGTTTCACAACATTATACCCTTCAAGAACCTTCGCATCATCAAATTCAACTTTTGTAGAACCAGATTGCCACAAAGTATCCCCTACCCTAGCCTCTCTCACACTTTTTAGCCCCGTAACAACATATCCAACCTCTCCAGCATGCAAAACATCCGCAGGCGTGTATTTTGGCTTAAAATAACCAACCTCCAAGACATCAATCTGTTTTTTTGTATTCAAAAAATAAAGCTTATCACCTTTTTTCACTGTACCTGACTTCACACTAACATAAGTCACAACCCCTTTATAAGAGTCATAAACAGAATCAAAAATCAAAGCCTTAAACTCACCATCATCAGTAGCCGACGGGGGCGGAACCATTTCAATCACCTTTGCCAGAACTTTCTCTACATTAGTCCCCTCTTTGGCAGACACAGCAATAATGTCCTCCTTTTTCACCCCAAGTGCATCCACAAGCTCTTTAGCCCTTCCTTCCACATCCGCAGAAGGTAAATCAATTTTATTCAAAACAGGAATAATCTCCAAGTCATGATCCAGTGCAAGATAACAATTTGCTAAAGTTTGAGCCTCAATCCCCTGAGTAGCATCAACAACCAATATCGCTCCTTCGCAAGCAGCTAAACTTCGAGAAACTTCATAACTAAAATCCACATGCCCAGGAGTATCAATAAGATTCAAAATATAATCTTTCCCCTCATAGTTCCAATCCATCCGTACAGGCTGCAATTTTATGGTAATCCCCCTTTCCTGTTCTATATCCATAGTATCCAAAAGCTGCCCATGCTTCATATCTCGCTTAGCAACAGTCGAGGTCAGCTCCAAAAATCGATCAGCAAGCGTAGACTTTCCATGATCAATATGGGCTATAATACAAAAATTTCTAATATTCCTTTTTTTCATAACAAAACTTTAAATCCAATAGAGCTTATTACAAATCAGAGTAATAAACAAACCAAACTGAGATAACTTTTGGCTTATGCCCATTGATAAAACTAAGCTTTTATGGTAGAATTGCTAGATAAAATTAAAAAAAACAAATGCAGTTCAAGGTACCACAAAACGTACAAAGAAAAGACACGATCATAGGTCCCCTCACACTAAACCAATTAATAATCTTGGGAGTAGGTGGAGGACTAGCCTATGGCATCTATGTAGGGCTAATGAATGCCAATTATCTAGCAAAAGTATGGGTGCCACCTGTAGTTATAATTTCAGCCATAACTCTTGCATTCACATTCCTGACACCACTAAGCCTACCATTCCATAAATTCTTAATGAATTTCATGGAATATCACATTATCCCAAAAAAAAGAATTTGGATGCAAAGTACCGGGGCACCATTCATATCAACCCTAAACAAAAGAACAACAAAGAAAAAAGAGGAAAAAGTAGAAGACCCAAAGAAAAAACAAAAATCACTGGAAGAACTTACAGAAATACTGGACACACATGGTAAATCCGAGCTAAACAAAGAAGATAAACACGAAGCACTAAAAAGTATAATCAACGCAAACTACAAAAATAAACAAAAATAAATATGGGACCATCTCAGTTCACAGCACCGGGTAAAAAGAAAAAAGAAGCAAACGCTGGAGCAAGCACACAAACACACCTCAGAATCGCTGAAATACGCGACAACACACTTATACTAAAAAATGGTGGAACACGTGCAATTCTAAAGGTAACCAGTCTAAATTTTAATCTAAAGTCTGAACAGGAACAAAATGCAATAATTTACGCATATCAAAGTTTTCTGAACTCCCTAGAATTTCCAATACAAATCCTAGTACGCTCAAAAAAGCTAAATCTGGATAACTACATAGAACAAATGGAAACACTAGGAGAAAAACAAGAAAACAAGCTTCTACAAGAGCAAACTATTGAATATGCACAGTACATAAGAAGACTAATAGACTATGCAAACATCATGGAGAAAAATTTTTATGTGATAATACCTTATGACCCTCTAAGAGCCAAGAGCAAAAACATCGTACAGGCATTTTTCGAAAGACTATCACCAAAAGACAGTTACGGAGACATCAAAAAAAGACATGCAGAATTCAAAAACTTAAAAAAAGGATTAACTCAAAGAATACATACAGTAAAAGCGGGACTGGAAAACTGTGGACTGAAGGCAGAACCATTAGACACACAAGAAATCATAGAACTGTACTACAACTCATATAATCCTCAAGTTTCCAGATCAGCGAAACTAAAAAACCTCAAAGGTATTACAATCGAGACAGACGAAGAAAAACTAGAAAAAGAGGAGAAATCTTCAATGTAAAAATAAAGCTTGAACCGTTTTGTATTAGAAACCATTGTCTTGGCAGCGCCCTACTTTCCCACGGCAAACCGTAGTAACATCGGCGAAGATAGGCTTAACTACTGTATTCGAGATGGGAACAGGTGTACCCCTACCTCTATAACTACCAAGACAATAGCTTCTAATACAATTTCTTTCACTAATCACTAGTCGAAGAAAAGGTTCTCTAAAAATAAGTTCAATGACCTATTAGGATCACTCGACTAAACACATCACTGTGCGTACATCTGTGACCTATATACCCTGTAATCTTCAGGGAGGTTCATAGGGATATCTAATCTCAGGATTGGCTTCCCACTTAGATGCTTTCAGCGGTTATCCAACCGAACATAGCTACTCTGCAATGCCGCTAGACACGACAACAGATACACAAGAGGTTCGTTCACCCCGGTCCTCTCGTACTAGGGGCAACATCCTTCAAATATCCTACGATCATGGAAGATAGGGACCGAACTGTCTCACGACGTTCTGAACCCAGCTCGCGTACCCTTTTAATTGGCGAACAGCCAAACCCTTGGGACCTTCTTCAGCCCCAGGATAGGACGAGCCGACATCGAGGTGCCAAACAGATCCGTCGATATGAACTCTTGGGATCTATAAGCCTGTTATCCCCGGCGTAACTTTTATCCGTTGAGCGATAGCGCACCCACATGCCACTATCGGATCACTAACACCTGCTTTCGCACCTGCTCGACTTGTAAGTCTTGCAGTTAAGCTCTCTTATGCGTTTACACTATCACGCTGATTTCCATCCAGCGATAGGGAACCTTTGCGCGCCTCCGTTACCTTTTAGGAGGCGACCGCCCCAGTCAAACTACCCACCAAACAATGTCCTTAATACCAGATTAATGGTACAAGTTAGATCCTAAGCATAGCAAGGGTGGTATCTCAAGGGTGACTCCACTTGGACTGACGTCCAAGCTTCAAAGTCTCCCACCTATCCTGCACAAGCTATACCCAGAATCAATGTCAAGCTATAGTAAAGCTCCATGGGGTCTTTCCGTCTTTCCACGGTTAACTGGCATTTTTACCAGTTTTGCAATTTCACCGAGTCTACTGCCGAGACAGTTTCCACATCATTACGCCATTCGTGCGGGTCGGAACTTACCCGACAAGGAATTTCGCTACCTTAGGACC
>JAUUZY010000019.1 GCA_030592015.1 Candidatus Peregrinibacteria bacterium
GAATTTTCAGACTATGAGTGTCCATTCTGCCAGTCATTCTACCGAGATACATTTCCCCAAATTAAGGAAAACTACATCGATACCGGCATAGTTAAATTTGTTTACAGAGATTACCCACTAGCCAATCATTCTAACGCACTAAACTCAGCAATGGCCGCTGAATGCGCAAGAGACCAGGGAGACGATGCAACATATTTTGAATATCATGATCTTCTATTTGATGGCTATAACTTTACAGAAGATATTCTTCTAGGATATGCGGAAGATTTGGAATTAGATGCAGACGAATTTAGCGAATGTTTGAGTTCAGAAAAATTCCGTGAAGAGGTTGAGAGAGACATTATAGAAGGTGACACTCTAGGAGTATATGGAACTCCAACATTCTTTATTAACAAAGAGAAGATAAATGGTGCTCAGCCATATGAATTTTTTGAGGAAGTCATTGATCGTTGGTATGACTCGATAGGACAATAGTTTAGTTGATCAGCAAATTTAAGGTTGACAAAGGTGTTAAACTACAATAGGGTGTCTTTGTCAAAACAATTGTTGTCCAATGGAAGCCTAGTCGAGTTTCAGATTTAGACAGTCAAAGTTTGATATCTAAATAATTTCTTACACATTACAAAATGCAAGAAGGACTAATAACTCGTCTAACAGACAGAGGATTCGGATTCATCTCTAGAGATGGTGAAGAAAAAGATCTTTTCTTTCACGCAAATGAGCTAGTGGATGTAGAGTTTAACGATCTTAACGAAGGAGACAAAGTAACTTTTGAAGTTGCTGAAGGTCCTAAAGGTCTTAACGCTACTAAAGTTAGTTTGGCTGCGTAATCCAAAGATTACAAAATACCAAAGAGCCCTCTTTATGGGGGCTTTTTGTTTTAGAAATTCAAAATAACCTCCAAAGTACCACTTCCTCCTCTATCAAATCTTCCCTCATAGACTCTCGCTACAAAAGATTTTCCCTGAAGATACTTTTTCACAAATGGTTTGATCACTGGCATCCCTTTACGAGAATGTAGCCCCTTTCCGGTGATAATAAGAACTTTGGAGAGCCCACGATCACGGCATTCATCCATAAACTCATCCACCAGCTCGCGCATATGCGACTGAGTCAGAATCCCACGATTATGAAAATCAAATTCAGCCTCAGGCTTGCTGAGATTGTCGTATTTATTGGTCTTTGTCTTCTGTTGTTTTTTTCGTTTCTTTCCCATGTGAAGATATTAATAAAGAACCGTGAATCTTGCAAGAAAAGTGGTGATATTCACGGTGTATTGATGAAAAACCGTGAATGTCATTAATCAACGCCGCACACAGGCAAACAATTTCGGCCTTTCGTGAAAAGGGGATTTGGAAAATATCTAGCTAGGCTGTATGATCAGCCTCCATGAACAAGAAACAAACAAAAATCGAAATTAACGACGAGTTCAAGCAGGCCCTAGAGCTACTGGAAAACTCAAGTCAGAATCTATTCATCACAGGTAATGCAGGGACAGGGAAATCAACTCTCCTAGAGCATTTCAAAGCAACAACAAAAAAGAGAGTAGCTATTCTTGCACCGACAGGAGTTGCCGCATTGAATATTGAGGGGCAAACAATTCATTCATTTTTTCTTATACCTCCAAATATTACGCCAGACAAGGTTCTCGAGCACAAACTATCGGGTAAGCGCAAAAAATTAGTCAGTAGTATCGATATGATTATAATAGATGAAGCTTCAATGCTCAGAGCCGATCTACTGGATTGCATCGATGTCTCATTACGTCATCATCGTAAGGAGGACTCACTGCCATTTGGTGGGGTTCAGATGGTTTTTATAGGAGATCTGTATCAATTGCCGCCGGTTGTGGCCGGGGCCGCTGAGAAGGAGATGTTTCGCACTCACTACCACAGTCCATATTTCTTTTCGGCAAAATCGCTGGCGGGGCTTGATATGACTTTCTTGGAATTGGAAAAGATTTATCGCCAAACTGACAACGACTTCATCACTCTGCTCAACAAAGTTCGCAACAACAGCATTAGTCACGAAGAATTGGCAATATTGAATGAGAGGCATGATCCGGAATGTGAGATTGAGGATTTAGTTATTACTCTTACAACAACGAACGCAGCTGCCAATGAAATAAATCTAAAAGAATTGAAAAAACTGGACTCGAAGCAAGAAACTTTCTTTGGTGAAACAGAAGGAGAGTTCTCAAAACGAAGTCTGCCAACCCAACTGGAACTGGAGCTCAAAGTAGGGGCACAAGTGATGCTACTGAACAATGACACAGCTAGACGATGGGTGAACGGAAGTATTGGCAAAATTATAAAAATCGAATTTGATGATATGGAAATGGATGACGTGCTAACAGTTGAACTGGATACAGGAAAAACTGTAAGAATAACCAAGCATAGCTGGAGAATTCACAAATATTTCTTCAATGAAGACACGCAAAAGATAGATACGGAAATTGCAGGTGAATTTCATCAGTTCCCGCTTCGACTCGCCTGGGCCGTTACAATCCACAAGAGTCAGGGCAAGACATTCGAGAAGGTGATTATAGATATCGGTAACGGCACATTCGCACATGGGCAAATCTACGTAGCTCTCAGTCGATGTACAAGTTTTGAAGGAATCAAACTCAAAAAACAAATTCAAAAAAGACACATCTGGATGGATCGCAAAATCACAGAGTACTTTAAATCTCTTCGCCAAGAGCGCTCAGACCAGCCAATCGACCAGTGGCCCATGCAATCTGCAGATTGTATCCACCCGTAAAGCCATCCACATCCAAAAGTTCACCACCAAAGAATAGTCCTGTAGTAATTTTTGATTCCATAGTTTTCGAATCGACTTCTTTTAAAGAAATACCACCCGCAGTTACAATCTCAGCACCTGGGGTACGCCCATCAAGGGGCATTTCAAAGTTCTTCAGAGATTCGATGCAACGGTTGAGGTCTTTTTTTGCAATTTCAGAACTTTTCTTCGCTCCATCTACATTTAGTCGTTTGAAAATCACAGCCAATAGAGACTTCGGCGCATAGGCATTGAGAGCTCGCAAAAGCGTTTTTCGCGAATTCTTAGAAATTTGCTTAGTTAAAGCTTCATAATCCAAATCGGGCACAAAATCGATAAAAAGTTTCAAGGGAAAGTCTTCAAAAGCTGACAAAGATGAAAGCGCAAAGATCCCGGGACCACTGACACCCTTATGAGTGAACAAGAAAGGACCGGAAATCTCATGTTTTTCTTTCCCAAGTAATTTGAACTTAGCATTTTCAATACTCACACCTGCCAAATCTTGAATCCAAGGCTCAGAACTGGTCAACGAAGTCAAGGTAGCAGCCAAGGGCGTAATACTATGCCCTAGAGCCCTAGCAAAAGCATATCCATCACCTGTTGAACCGGTTTGACTATAAGCACTACCACCTGTAGTGATAATAACTTTGTCAAAATATCGTTCATTGACCTTGAATCCATCTCCATCTTTTTCCACATTCTCCACAGAACTATTGAGAAGCACTTCCACATTATGATTGTCAAAAATTTTCTGAAACATATCAGTCACATCAGTCCCCTTATTTGATTGGGGATAAACCTTCACCCCCTCAGTTTTTAGAGGAATACCATGTGCTTCAAACCATTCACAAACAGTAGAAGGGCTAAACTCATGCATAGCAAAACGCAACCATTTTGCTCCACGAGGATAAGCCTCCATCAGGGCTCGCATATCGCTCTCCGCCGTAGTTAGATTACATCGCCCACCACCTGAAATAAGAACTTTCCGTCCTAGGACAGCATTTTTATCTATAAGACAAAGCTCTGCCTCAGAGTCACTTTCGGCGATAGTGGCCGCAGCCATCATTCCCGCCGCACCTGCACCAATAATAAGAATTTTCATGAACAAAATAATAGCATCAAAACATATTTTATAATAGTATACTGAGGATTGTAAGGGAGGAATGCTTTCTTAGAGAAAATTTGGCAATAACTACACACAATATGCATCACAGACAAAAAGAATCTTACCTTGGATTTGCTAAAAAATTAATTTTACCACTAGTACTGCTGCTTACTCTAGCTACGGCATGTCAGGCGGAACAAGAACAACTCACACCCATTCCACCAACCCCGGAAGCAATCGTAGAGGACTACGAATTCGAATATGAACTGATTGAAGCAAGCCAAGAACTGGAGAACGGACTGGAATATTCTTCAGAGCAATGGGGGATCAGTTTTGTGATAGATGACGAATCCTTCAATATATTTAAACCAAAGGGAGATCACTTTTTCAACGGGTTGCTGGTATTCCCCTCAAATGATTGGAAGGACTTGGCAAACGTAGCCTATGGGGACGGATTCATGTTTGTGACTTCATTGGCAGTAGGGGAAAATGAAGAAAATGAGACATTGGAAGGTATAACAAAAAATTTCCACGAATATGAGAACGTAGTTGAATCAAGTAGTTTGGAGATTGACAATATCCCTGCAGAGAAAATCATAATAACAACTTTTGGCAGCAAGGAAATAACATTCTATCTAGCTGTAACAGAGGAAAAGATTTACGCCTTCAAAGCCTCTGAAGATGAATCGGAAATGCTGGAGCGTATTGTAATGAGCATGAAGCTTGAGAAGTGATTGTCGTGACAAATTCAAGAAAAATATTTAATATAGAAAACGAATAAAAACTAACCACAAATTCCATGAAAAAATTTGTAATTTCAATCATTGCAATCGCAACCTTGGCACTTCTCTCAGGATGCGGACAAGATCAAGAGTCACCAGTAATCGGAGCATCTGAAACTTTGATAGAGACAGCATCAGAGACTCCTGTAGGATTGGAAATAGGGTCTGAAACTGAATCAATAGATGAATCAGCAGATGAACTAACAGAGCCAACAGAAGCAACAGAAGAGACTGAAGCACCTGTAGCGACTGAAGAAGCACCTGTAGCGACTGAAGGGGAAGTCGTCTTTGTGATGGACGGTGAAAACTATAAATTTATAATGAATGGACAAGAAGCACCGGATCTAAGAGTGAAAGAAGGTGAGACAGTAAGAATTGAATTTACAAGTACTGCTGGTTTTCATGACTGGGTTGTAGACGAATTTGATGCAAAAACAGATAGAGCGATGACAGGTAGTACAGTTTCAGTAGAATTCGTGGCAGACAAAAAAGGGACATTCCAGTACTACTGCAGCGTTGGTAATCACAAGGACCTAGGTATGATAGGAAACCTGATCGTAGAATAATTATTCCTTGGAACTAACAGGAGGGTGATCCTTTATAAACTTTCTAATCTCTTCAGAATCATCTGAAATTGAGATCATTTCGCCATAAGCTTTTCCATCAGATAGCTGTTGCACAACCTGATAAATCTGTGATTTCTCACTCCAAAATTCCTTACCAAAAAAGATCATAGGACTTGCATAACCGAGAGATTCATAGTGGTTTTGAGCCACATCGGCAAAGATCTCCTGAATAGTACCGGCACTTCCCGGAGCATATATAATCCCGTGTATAGCCGTTGAAAGCAGAATGTCTTCACGAATCGCATTTGAAAAATACTTTGCAATTTTTGTAGCAAAAACATTTGAAGGTTCATGACCATAGAACCATGTTGGAATAGCCAAATTTTCAGCCCCGTCAGGAAATTCATCCAAAACTTTCTTGGCCTGGGCCACAAAATCCTTATCACTTACATCAGACGCCTCCTTCAGCATATTAAGAGCCTTTTCAAGGTCTTCAGCCGATTTCCCAGCCATGTAAGCCCCAAAATTAGCAGCTTCCATAATTCCGGGACCACCACCTGACATAATATAGTAACCATCCTCAGTTAAGCCTTTTGTCAAAACGGCAACCTTTTCATAAGCCTCATCACTTCTTGAAATACCATGTCCACCCATAATACCTACACACTTTTTCTCAGTCATACCTGTTTCATCAAACTTCACAATGTCGGCTATGGCATCATCAATCGCATGGTCATGGATTCTCTGAGACAGAGCCTCGTTTATATCCATTGAATTTTTAAATAGCTGAAAGTGCTTATAAATCCTCAAATCCAAACTCTTATCCTGCTCAGGATCCGGATCATAATCATCCAAGAGCTCATGCCAAGTATATAGATCCCTCCTGTAGGCATTATAGGGGAGACCCACAATCTTTGGATAAATGGTCGCGCCCTTTTTTTTCAGAAGCAGCTCAGTCTCTATCGACATTTCACAGCCAAGAAAAGTCGTATTCGCAATCTTTATTTTTTCCCAATCAAGATCTGCCTCACTTAGGTCCAAACTTTGAATAGTTAGATTTAGAAGGGTATCACCATGCTTGAGAAGGTCATCAACTGACTCTATCTCTTTTATGAGTTTTTTAGGAATGGGCATATTTTTTGTGGTTTAGTCAGCGAATTGCTGAAGTGATGATTTGAAAGTTAAGTATGCATCTAAATATTCATCATAACTTTCCTGATTTTCATAACGAACAGAGAATATTTTCATTGTGCTTGAATCCTTTGTTAATGTTTCAGTCACCATTGAACGCCAGTAACTTCCGTCGTCAGCTTTGACTGTGACATAAACAATTGATTTTTCAGCATCTGTCCCCAATTCAGACTCAGCAACAACAGATGTATTTTCTGATCTATCAGTTTCAATTTCATTTGCTTGAGTAATGATAGGAGCTCCATCTCCAGTCCATTGAGGAGCATAGACAGCAAAGGCAACCTTGCCATCAGCAGATTCAAAAGAAACATAATCAGTAGCTTCACTTTCAATTGCAAAAGCAGCAGGGTAGCTAACAGAAAAGAAAGTTCCAAGATATTCTGAAACCATATCACCTGCCCCAAAAGGATCAACAGGATCATCATGGTCTGCAGTGATTGATTCCTGAACGTTAGGAGTATCAGGCACATCGGGAGTCATGTCGAGTTCCCCAGGATCAAGCTGACAAGCAGAGAAAATAAGGATCACGGGAAGGATGACAAATAATAGTTTTTTCATAATTTTTCTAAGTTAGAAATATTTAATACAAACAGACTAACACAGCATGCAGCCTTGACTCAAGCGTCTTTGATGGAGTAGAATAACAAGCCATAATTTAGAACTATGAGTGAGAAAGTAAAAGATCCATCAGAAGATCTGGACGGGACAAATGATGGAGGGGAAGCAGAAATAGTCGCATCTAAACATGAAGAAGTCATGCAAGGTCTAGCTACTGCAAGGCATATAATTGGTTGGGCAACAGAACCGCCAATAAGAATGAATCATTGTGCCCTAGCCATGAAACTTTTCTGGGAAGCCGCTGAGGCGCAGCCTCTAACACCGGAAATTTTGAACGATATAATTCTTCTTCACCTGAAGTTGGCGATTGGTAAATGTCCTTTAGAAGTTGAAGAGCAGATTAAAGAATACGTGAGAGGAGACGAGGAGGTATGGCGCTCAGTACAAAGTTCGGTAATAGAGACTATGGAGGAAAGGTTTAAACTAAAAAATGCAGTTTTCAAGGGTGAAATAAGACTGCTTGAGATACTTATTGAAACTTCAGATTCAACTATTCATGCGCCAATAGTGTTTTTATCAATGATTTACCAGAAAATTGGGCATCTAGATGAGGCATACGCTGTTCTACATGAAGGAGCCAAAAAAAATCCCGAAATGGCACTCTATTACTTGCAGTTTTGTGATGCTCATAGAAAATTTAAGGAGCTAATAGACTTCTACGAAGAATATTCTCCAGAATTGGATGCACTGGGAAGGGGGTATGTAGCTGCAACATATCAACACATAGCAACATGGAGAGATGAAGGTGATCCGCATGGAACTCAGCCTGAAGATTACTATGCAATTCAGATGGCTCAGGAGCTTTGTGCTAAAACAGCAAATGAACTGGAAGCTGAGTATGCAGAGGGGGGGCCGGCAGGTATCAAATTTTTAGATTATGTTTTAAGGTATGCAGGTTTGCTTTTAGATGAAGCTCAATTAATGAGTAGAGATAAAAATATAAAGGATGTAGAAGAAATAAATAGTGCAATTGGAAAGGCAACTTCAATAATTATGGGTATAATTAAGAAAATAAAAGAAGGCGAACTAGACAGAGACATGGCAGGAATAAAGGTTTTGGTGACTGCACAGATGCATATGGCTAAATCTACCTTGATAGGGGACGCAAGCTTAGAGGATCTTAAGCTATGGTTGCTTGTTTTGTATGATACATGGAAAGATCAAGAGATGGTCAAAGAACTAGAGTATGAATCATTGATGTTGAATTATATTGCAGGGCTAAGCACACGCATAGCGGAAGTCGAAGGTAAAAACACGAAAGTGGAAAATGCTCTCTGGGGATCATTCGTACACGACTGGGAAGATCCAATTTGTACAGAAGCAATACGGAGTCACTACAGAAATACTGGAAACATGAAAGGACTACAGGCCGCTATAAGAATAACCAGAATGGCACCAATACTTAGCAATTTAATAATGGTCGACATGCACGGAGCTGAACCCGACAAAGAAAAATTGGCAATCACAATAAGTTGCGTCGATGAATCAGGTGAACAAGAGATCATAGAGGGGTCTGTAGGTATAGATGAACACTTCAGGCCAATACGCGAAGCATTGGAGCCTTATATGGAAAGATTCATGGGAAAGCTTAGAGAAATACTCCCGGAAAATGCAGAATTGAAAAATCCAGGGATGAAATTATCCCACTCAATACTTATAAAATGCCTAAAAGCAGAAGAGCCTCTAGACAACATAGCAAAGACAACTGACATGGCAAGATTTAGAATCATAACCGACACATTCGCTGAGACACATGAAGTTTACGCTAAAGTAAAAGCAATGATGAAAACTGATCCAGCACCAAGGGAGTGGATAACTTTAGAAGGAAACCCGAAATCAAGACCCGTACCATCAGGATACAGATCTATGGCAATTACAGGCTACACAGACGAAGATGACAGTTTTCAGGTGGAAGTTCAGGTGAGACCAAGGTTCGCAGAAAATGGAATGAAACTCAGTATGGCAAGCCACCAGAATTACAAAGCCGAATCGGGGAAAACTTTGAAGGAAAGAGTTGATGCAGCTCCGATAGAATATTTAAAAGCTCTAAGGACAATACAAACAAATCTAACCATGGGATACAGATTTGCAATGAAAGCTATGAAAGAAAGAGATCTAACACTAGATGAGATTTTGGAAATCTATAGGAATCCGCCAATCACGATCAACTAAGCCCTCTTCCCACCAGTTAGTGCATCAAGGCCTCCGTTCTTCTGTACAATGGCAAGACCAAGGATGAATACAACAGTGAAGAACATTGTCGTAGAGAATTCAGGAACGGGAGGAGTATCATCTGTATCAAAAACCATAACCCTGACAGCTCCACTATCACCAACATACATTCTGTCATTGTAAGAGTCATATTCTCCTCCATACGGGTATCTAAGATGATCTTGTGTTACTGACATACCACCGCTATCAAAATCAACCTGCCCCAAAACATGAGTAGCTTCATCATAGTTAGAAAGCGTTCCTGTCCCTGCATCAAAAGCAAGGACTCTATGATTAAAAGGATCAACAACGAAAAGCCTCTCTGCACCGGTGCTAGCGTCATACGCCACACCGACAGGATAATTAAAATCTTTAACAGAAAGACCAGAAGCTGCAGTATTAAAATCAGGCTGTCCCAGAACTATGTCAGCATTAATTCCAGTCTCGCTACCAGTAAGTTTAGATGTGGATACTCCAAAAATCATCACTCTATCATTGTTTGAGTCAGCTACAAAAAGCCTCTCGTTAACTGAGTCATAGTCCAAGCCTTCAAGATAGCTTAACCTATTCTGGCCAATTCCACCAGAACCGTCCGTAGAACTAGTTTGTCCAATGACAGCAGTTGCATCTTCTCCAGTAACAGTAGTTGTAACGTCATAAACCATTACCCTACTATTATTACTACCAGCTACAAAAAGCCTGTCGTTAACTGAGTCATAGGCCAAGCCTTTAGGGAGGCTTAATTTTGCTCTGGTAGTCCCCGCGACAGCAGTAGTGTTGTCAGGCTGCCCAAGAATAGCATCTGCATCAAGTCCATTTCCAGTTGATGAGAATCTCGCCGGTGATACATCATTGAAAACTAAAACTCGATGATTCCGTGAATCAGATACAAAAAGTCTATCGTTTGCGTTATCATATTCAAGATCCTCAGGAGTGTCAAAACTCATTGAATTAGTTGCAAAAGAAGTGTTGGAAGTAGTATAGAACTGCCCTAGGACATAATCAGCAGACCTAGCTGTACCATCAAATGTATTTGTAGGGCTAAGATTGAAGACCAAGACACGATCATTACCTACGTCTGCAACGAATAATCGGTGGTTATTGTAATCAAATGACATATTATATACATAAGCAAATTTGTTAGCAGCTGTGCCAGTGGAACTAGTAGTATATAAAGTCTGTCCCAACAGGTCTACAGCCGGGGCTCCATTAACAAGCACAGCAAAAGCACTGGTAGACAAATTAAAGAACACAAAAACGGTGAGCATTAGGTACGATGCGAATAAACGAGTGAAATTCTTCATAGGATCAATCGAGTTAATTTTTCTAAACTCTAGCAGAAAAAAACCGACTATCCAAAATCTAATTGTCTTATAAATATATTCTGATATTATGAGCTCAAGCTTATTCTACATATGAAAAAATATTGGGCACTCCTAGGTATTGCTTTAGTCGCAATTGTGGCTGGCTGGTGGTACCTTGGAACAAATGGGGAGGAGAACGGACGCGAAATCTTTGAGGTTCAGCGTCAGGATCTGACTGAAATAATTGCCGAAGTTGGCAAGGTTGTTCCTGTAAAAGAAATTTCTTTGACCTTTCCACTAACAGGACAGATTGCACAAATTCATGTTAGTGAGGGACAGACAGTTGCAAAGGGCGATCTTCTTGCAGAACTTGATAGTGCAAAAACAAATGCAGATTTGGCGAATGCTCAGGCTTCGGTACAAGAAGCACAAGCAAGGTTAGATAAAATTTATTCAGGTGCAAGTAGCTATGAAGTGCAGGTCGCACAAACGGCTGTAACAAATGCAGAAAATAATTTAAGAACTATAGAATTAGCTGCTAAGAGTAGTGTAGCTCAGGCAGAGGCGAATGTTTCTTCTGCGGAGGTTATGTTGGAAAGTGCAGAAAAATACCTTTTAGATCAGGAGAGCAAAACCAATGATGATTTAACTAACTCATATGAGGACGGACTCGACACGTTGAATAGTTCACTTACAAAAATTGACACAGCCATCAAACGAATCGACTACACTAGAGACAAATATTTTGACACTAACAGTAATTCATACGATATAAAGGTAAAGAGTAGAGAGCAAATTATTGATAATGAATATGAACATTTAATACCGATAGTTGAGGCGGCGATTTTATCCGATGAGGCAACAATAACATTGGCTTTAGATGAGATGATTGATCTCCTATACAATCTGTCAGACGTCCTTGCATACATAAGGGAGGCTCAGGAAGACAAAGTAGGAATTCACATTACTGAGGAGGACAAGAGTCTGATAGATGTTGAACGATCTAACATCGACATTGCTATTTCCAATGTGACAGCAGCAATACAAGCAATAAGTTCAAAAAAGCTCAATAACGATATAGCGCTTAATAATGCTCAGTCTTCTCTTAATGAGGCAGAGGCAGCCCTGGAAGAGGCAAAGGCAGCTTTGCCATCTGTAAGCTATGATTGGGACTCAAAAATAGCTCAGTCAAAGGGAGAATTGCAATTGGCGAGAGACAGGCTGTCACTGGAAAAGGCTCCTGCTCGAAGCGAAGATATTGCACTATATAAAGCTCAGGTGAGCCAGGCTGTTGCATACGTAGACCTGATCAAACAAAACTTATTAGACACTGAATTAAAGTCACCAATAGCTGGACTTGTTACGGATATTTATACTGAAGTTGGAGAGCTGGCAGATTTGACCAGTCCTGTTCTTGCTATGATTGCTGAGGATAATTTTCAAGTTGAATCATTTATCTCAGAATTGGATATTGCGGGGGTGAAGCTTGCAGATCCAGTTGAGATGGAATTTGATGCATTTGGAAAAGACAGAGTTTTTACAGGAACTATTCTTTCAATAAATCCATACGAAACAATTATGGATGGCGATATATTCTATAAGGTTACGATAGATTTCGATGAATATGATGCAAATCTACGTTCAGGAATGACAGCAGACATAAGAATCATGACTGAGGACAAAGACAGTATATTGGTAGTGCCTTCCAGGTACGTCGGTGACGATAGTGGAAGTAAATATGTGAAAATTCCTATAGAGGGGGCAGCTGAAGGCGAAGAATCATTCAAGCTACAAGAAATTACAATAGGGCTGAAAGGTATAAACATGATCGAGGTTATCTCGGGATTGGATGAGGGAGATAAAATAATTCCTTACTACTAAAAAATGTACGACATAGTATGTGGAATGAAATTGGGCGATAAACCTACTTTCAAAGGTCTTCATAAAAGAAAGACATATTGTTTTTGTACAAAAGATTGTCAGAGTGAGTTCAAGAAGAATCCGAAGAAGTTTATAGAGGGGACACCAGTTGTTGAGCTTAAAAATGTATACAAGGAGTTTGACCTAGGAAGGGTGAAGGTTCCTGTTTTACATGATTTGAGTTTGAAAATTTGGGAAGGAGATTTTGTCGCACTTATGGGGGTGAGCGGATCCGGAAAATCGACTGCAATGAACATAATGGGGCTGCTTGATGACGTGACAAAAGGGAAGGTTTATATAGATGGAAAGGAAACATCAAAAATGGGCAGCAATGAACTTGCAGGACTGAGAAATGAAAAAATTGGTTTTGTTTTTCAGCAGTTCAACCTATTGGGAGCTCTAAATTGTAGGGACAATATTTCACTCCCGTTTTTCTTCAAGAAAAAATCAAGCAAGCTTGAGCAGAATGGAAACCTGGATAAGCTGATCAACAATGTGGGCTTGAAGGATAGAGTAGAGCACAAACCTCTTGAGATGTCAGGAGGAGAACAGCAAAGAGCAGCTATCGCACGAGCACTTGTAGACGAACCTGAGCTTGTAATAGCAGACGAACCTACAGGGAATCTGGATTCCAAAACCGGAAAAATGATAATGGATGAGTTTAGAAAATTGAACGATAAAGGAAAAACTCTAATAGTTGTAACGCACGATTCGAATATTGCTAATGCTGCAAAGAGAGTTTTGCATTTAAAAGATGGAAGGCTAATAAGCAATCACAATAACCACAAAAAATAATATGATAGGGAAGTTTTTTGTATTGAGTTTTAGAAATTTAAGGCATAGGAATGTGCGTAGTTGGCTGACGGTTCTTGGTATTATTGTGGGGGTAGCCCTTATCGTGTCTCTTGTTTCCCTAGGGAAGGGGCTGGAAAATGGAATATCTCAGCAGCTCAAAATGTTTGGAGGAGATTTGCTGACAATCATGCCGGGAGAGGAGACTGATCCTTTGCTTGGAATTTTGGGTGGGGATACTATAAGGGATAGAGATGTGGATTTATTGAATGATGTATCGGGCGTGAATTTGGTTGTTCCATTTGATATGGTTTATTATCAGGTGGAATTTAAGGGAGAGATAAATGCGACAATGATTCATGGAAGTCCGATAGAGGAATCAAAAGAGCTGTATACCGAAAATAGAGGCCTGGGAATGGAGGCTGGGAAATGGCCAGAGAGAGAGACGACCAATGAGCTAGTCTTGGGCTATAAAATTGCAAAAAGTCAGTTCCGAGATGAGGTCTTTGTGGGAGATGAAATTCGTATAAAAGGAAAAGACTTCAAGGTAGTGGGGATTCTCAAAGAAATAGGAAGTGCTGAGGACGATAATGCTGTGTACATATCTTTATACAATTTGCGAAGGATCACAGGCAGGCAGGGAACGGTGAAAATGGTTCTGGTAAGAATAGCACCGGGCTACGATCAGAATAAAGTTGCTGAGGATATCAAATTTATCCTAAGGCAGGAACGCGGATCGGCGGATTTCACAGTTTTGACATCAGAAAAAACACAGGCAATCGTAGGGGATATATTAGGTGCAATACAATTATCTGTACTTTTCATAGCAATATTTGCAATACTTGTGGGAGCGATAGGCGTAATGAATACAATGTACACATCAGTACTGGAAAGGCGTAGAGAGATAGGAATCATGAAGGCAATTGGAGCCACAGACACAGACATAATGGACATATTCATAATAGAATCCGGAGTAATAGGTTTGATAGGAGGGACTATTGGAATAGCAATCGGATTAAGTTTGGCAAAGATCGCAGAAATTGCTGCGGTAAAGGCCGGAGTTAAGTTTCTAGAGGTTTATATAAGTGTTCAATTTATATTGGGAGTACTCGCATTCGCTTTTCTTTTGGGAATAATCTCAGGCGTTCTACCAGCAAGACAGGCGGCTAGATTGAAGCCGGCAGAAGCTCTAAGATATGAATAGTTATTGCTTCTTTGCTACTCCAAGTTTTTCCAGGATGTCTTCCAACAGACACCATTTTGTAATACTTGATTGAAATAAGTTTAGCCCTACAAATGCAGTAAGCAGGAACCACAAGTCATTAACATAATATCCAAGTGCTAGAGAGATCAAGACAACAGCTCCGGCAAAACCTCTGATTATTCGTTTCATCTTCATAGTTTTTTTGTAATTTAGATAATTAATTCACTGTTGAGTTTAGCCAAGTTGCATATTTAGCACAATAAATTTGAGAGATCAGGTGAAAAAACCTTCAAAACGAAAAAGAAGACTCAAGATAAGAAAAAAGTGAAAGAAAATTTTGCAAAAAGGCGTACAATACTAATGAAAAGATAAATCACGATATTATCGATAAAGATTTTGCTGAAAAATCGGATGAGGAGATTGTACAAGCCGCGATTGAAAATGCAGATAATTTTCTCTGTCTAATGAAGCGCTACGAAAAAAAGCTTTTCTACTATATAAAGAGGATTACAAATTCCTCTGATGAAGATGCTGAGGACTTGCTTCAAGAGATATTTATAAGAGTCTATGAAAATCTTAATGATTTTGACCAGAGCCTAAAGTTTTCCTCATGGATATATAGAATTGCGCATAATCAAGCGATCAGTCACTACAGAGCAAATAAAAACAAAGCAAAAAGTTTTAATTCGGAAGATGCAGCTTTGATTTTTGAAAGAATTGCCTCAGACCTAGACACTCAAAAGGACTTGGAACGAGAAGATAGCAAAATAAAAGTACAGTCTCTTTTAAAGCAATTAGACAAGAAATATCGCGACGTAATCATATTAAAATTTTTGGAAGACAAGGACTACAAGGAAATTTCCAACATTCTAAAGAAGCCGATGGGCACCGTAGCAACATTAATCAACAGGGCAAAAAGTAAATTCAAAGATATACTAATCAAGAATCACATAAGATACGAACCATGAAAAATATAAGCAGCGAAGTGCTTAAGAAAATAAAGAAAAAGGGCATAGAGCCAACTGCAAAGTGGAAGTTTCTACTAAAAAACTCAATTCTCTGGGGAACATTTGCCATTCTGATCTTGGTCGGAGGAATTGCCGCATCTGTAGTGATTTTCAAAATAGCAACGAACGATTGGGATATCTATATGAGGCTGGGACGAAGCTTTTCAGGATTCCTATTTCAGACACTGCCATACCTATGGATTGGCTTACTTATAGTGTTTATATTCATTGCGGATTATAATTTCAAGCACACAAAAAAGGGATACAAGTATGGGCTGCCGACAATAGTGGGCTCAAGTATTTTAATCAGTATAATTCTAGGATTTGGATTGTATGGAGTTGGGGCGGCAAAATACATCGAGAACACTGCGCTACAACACTTTTCCTTTTACAAGGATAGAGTGTTCTCAGAGAGGGTAGATATGTGGTCAGAGCATGATCTAGGCTTGATGGCAGGAGAGATTCTGGACCTTGTGGATAAGGATAGGGTTAGGATTGAAAGTTTAAGGGGGGATGAATGGATGGTGATTATTTCTGATATTCCAATTCAGATGAAGGAGCAATTAAAACCGGAAATGATTGTAAGGGTTTTAGGGGATGTAATAGACCACGAGACCTTTCACGCAACAGAGATGAAACCATGGAAAGGAAACTTTTTGAAAGAAAATAAAAATCATATGCGTAATAGATAGTGCAAAGCTTGCAAACGGAATTATCATTTAACAAAAAAACGATGAAAAAATTCCAATAAAAGTTACAGCATTATCAATAGCTGCACTGATGCTACTAACATCACTATCTGCAGTTGCCAGCGCTGATTTTCAAGGACAGGGGCAGGGGGTTGACCGCTTCGAAAATCGGGAATTAATTAGAGATGCCGTTGAAAACAATGATTATGATACTTTTGCAGAACTGACAAAAGAGAGAAGCATGATTTTTAGCCTTATAAACAAGGCAAACTTCAACAGACTTGTGGCAGTTCACAAGTTGAGACAAAATGGTGATTTTGAGGGAGCTAGAGAAATCCTTAATGGAGAGGGAATGATGCATCCAAGGGATTTCAAGAAGGGGATGATGAATGAAGAGAATGATGGTCCGAGGATGGGGCAAATGGGACAAAAAGGCGGAGACTTTAGATTTAAAAAATAGTCATAGGATGAGGCAAAGAGGGCGGCTCAGTTAAAGAGTCGCTCTTTTTGTGTGATTGACAAAGCTGGCATTTGTCAGTATTGTAAAAGCTATTAAAAATACACATGGAAATAAGCAGAGAAAATCTAAGCGAGGAAGAACGCTCTGATCTTGATGCCGCAACGAGCGCGAGGAAACAGGCAGATTCTTCAAAGTCAGGCTTTGCAGTTGGTGCAGCCATAAGAACTGGAGACGGTGAGGTTTTTGTAGGATGGAACCTCGAGGACAAAGTTCAAAATGGAATACATGCTGAAGCTAACGCATTAGGTAGAATCCCAAAAGAAAGCCGCGCATCAGGGATAGTAAGAGTAGTAGTAGTGGGGGCACTAGAAGGAGAAGAATCAGACGAACCGACAGCTCCTTGCGGAATTTGCAGCCAAAGATTGATTGATAGGCTTAGCAAAGGAGAAAACCCAGAAGTGATAATGGCAGGAACACACGGAAGCGTAGTAAAAGTTTTACTACGAGATCTACTCCCATACGCATTTAAATACTGAGACTTAGTCTACACTACATGTAATAGTTTCAGACATTTAGGACAGTGTAGTTGAGTTTTTGCTTTTCTAAGCGGAATTTTAGGATTCCGAATTTGAGTGGTGGCAGGAAATGTTTGGTTTTTTGTGGTCGTTTTTCATTGAAATA
>JAUUZY010000054.1 GCA_030592015.1 Candidatus Peregrinibacteria bacterium
CGATACCTTGCTCGATGAGATGTACAAAAAGGGGCTGGTTTACCGTCATATCAAAGGTGAAACGGTAAAATATGGAGCGGTGCCTTTTATAGAAGGCGTTTATGAATACCAGGTCAAAAGCATGGATCGGGAATTGGCTCAGATGTTTGAAGATTATGTCCAAGAGGCTCTTCATAAGAACCTTACAGAGACCAAACCCCTTCTTATCCACCGTCCTATAGCGATCAACCAGACAATAAACATATCCTTTCCTGTCCCGACCTATGAAAACTCACGAAAATTCATCCAGGACCAAAAGTTGATTGCTGTTACAGACTGTATTTGTCGGGTTCAGAAAGGCTTAATTGAGAAGGGATGCGACAAGCCCTTGGAAACCTGCTTTATGTTCGGGTCACCAGCGCGATATTTCATTGAACGAGGTATTGGCCGCCAGGTCTCTATAGACGAAGCATTCCATATTCTCGATGTATGTGAAGAGGCGGGATTAGTGACAATGCCCTTTAACACGCAAAGTCCTGTCAATCTATGCAACTGTTGTCAAGACTGCTGTATTATTTTAAATAACTTGAAGAAATTTCCCTGCCCAGCCGAGATGGTCAAAGCGAATTATCGGGCTATCGTTGATCCAGAAAAGTGCGAAGCTTGCGACACGTGTTTGGATCGTTGTCCGATGGATGCCATCTCCAGAGGCGAAACAGGTGTTGAATCAATCAATCCGGATCGATGCATTGGTTGCGGTCTTTGTGTGAGTACATGCCCTGCCGAGGCTCTTCACCTGGAAGCCAAACCAAAAAATCAGTGGCATGAGCCGCCAGAGACAGGGCAGCACTTTTACAAGGAGATGGCCTAAAAGCGGGGTAAAACCCTTGTTCCTCTGGCCATGGTGAAATAAGAGAGGCACCCTCTCGGCTCAGAATTCGAGGATTGACTCTAAGTTGCACCGAATGTCATTTTGCAAAAGAATTTTTAACGAGATAGTTTCTGGCAAAGGCCAAAAAAAATGCTCAGCTTATAACAGGCCGCTCCACTAGAGTGTTTTTCTTTGCTTCTTTCTTTTTATAATGGTTTTCGACCATTGGTACTTCTTTGAAAGACAGTAGCATTGAGGCGCGCCAGGGCAGCTTCACTTTAGCTGGTAAAATAATCATGAATACGAATAGCAAATACACATACCGCTTAATGAAAGCTGATGAATCAGATTATGTATATGACATGATATTGCGGGTATTTCATAAGCATGTTGCACCCACCTATTCCCCAAAAGGAATTGAAACTTTTCTTAGCATGCTTTCACCTGAGTTTCTAAAGGAGAGGAGTTCAGAGAAGTTCACGATTGTTGCTGTGCAAAAAGAGCAACTTATAGGCACATTGTCTATGATCAACATAAGTCATATTGCTTTGCTGTTTGTGAGTTCTGAAATGCAAAGTCACGGAATTGGAAATAGTCTTATTCAATTCGGTATTAATAGATGTTTAGAAGATCGTCCAGATATGAAAGAGATTACAGTTAGTTCCACTCCGAACTCTTTGTCCTTTTATCAAAATATTGGATTTGAAATTATTGGAGAAGAAACGAACGAAAGAGGTATGCGGTTTATTCCCATGCGTAAAATAATTGACGAAAAAATCAGCTTGAACAACAGAATTCAGCTGACACGAAAAACCGGCGGAATTTGATCATAAATTGAAAAGCTTTCGGCGGCTTTTTGTACCGCTGATTCTGGACAAAATGGCAAACCAATATGTCAATTTACCCATTGGAAAACTCGTAATGAATCTACAAGATGCAACAATTGAAGACATAAGGATATTAGCAATTCATCATAGAAAAATGTTTGAAGAAATTTGGGAGCACAAAGGCCAGAAAATAGAAAAAGCCAGAGCGCAAGAACTTGAATCCGCATATAGTGAAAAAATTGAAAAACAAATACCGGAAGGGATTTGCAAGGCCTGGGTTGTTAAAAATGACAATCAAATTATTGCGAGTGGGGTAATTACAATCGTAAGCTTTGTCCCTGTTCCAGATGATACAAATCATAATATTGCGTATTTACACAGCATGTACACAGAAAAAGGCTATCGGCACCAAAAGTATGCTCAGAAGATAGTTGATAGGGCAATTCACTATTATCAAAAAAATGAAATAAATCGAGTTGTTCTTAATGCGAGCGATGCAGGAAAACCAATTTATGAAAAATTAGGTTTTGTATCATCGCCGGAGACAATGAGGCTGTTCATCAAATAAAGAAATGCCACTTAACAGGGCGGTTGAGAGGGGCTGGGCATATATCGCGGCTTTGAAAACCGGCAAATATTTTTCAGCGGTATAGCTTTCTTAATACTTTTTCGACATGTGCCTGCCCAGCCCCTCACCTTTGGTTCGATGAAACAGACTTTTGTACTGGAGGCAATTCATGGTTAAGTCATCAGATGTATTTGAAAAAAATTATCAAGAATATTGTGCTCAAATGGAAAAAATCGATTTTCGGTCAATCGAAAATGAGCTTGGTATTGTACATGATGGTGACAAGATGTTTATTCCGTTCTTCAATAATAGATATTTAGTTTCAAATAATAGAATTGTGGATGAATCAGGTAATAGACCTGATTATATGATTTCTGTCATTCTTGCTAAATACATCCTTTTATGTCCCGACCAACCGCATTATGATAAAAAATGGGTCTCTTTTAAAGATTTCAAAAAAGCTTCACATTTTACGAATGTGAACTATTTTTCAAGCGATACCGAAAGAGCTATTGAAAAGCATTTTTCAGGTAAACTGAATGAACTTAAAAAAGCATGCGAGGAATTAGACGGTTCTCACCGTGAGATGGAAATATCATACGACTTGTCAATGCAGTTTAACGCACTTCCACGTGTTTCTCTTCTATTGCTTTTCAATGATAGCGACGAAGAATTTCCTGCTAAATGTACCGTGCTTTTTCAGAAACATGCAGAATATTATCTTGACCCTGAATCCTTAGCCATGACCAGTGCCGGTCTTGCAAAGAATCTGAAACTACAAGCCTTTTCATAAATTAGCGAACAACTGTTTTTCCGAGGGGTATGGCCGATAGGCGGCTCTCACCTACGGGCCAAAACGTTCGACAGGAGAACGGAATAGTATGGGTTCCACACTGGAAAGTGTAGTCCCTTAGGGAAGATCGTTTTGACGAATATGAATAAGAACTTTATAATTGATTCCGGGCATGATGAGCTATTTGAAAGAGTTCGACCACTTTGGGAAGAATTGAGAGAATATCATGTCCAACATTCATCATATTTTTCTAAGGAACTTTGCGGGCGTAAATTTGAAGAAAGAAAAGACGAAATAAAAGAGAAAGCTCATCAAATTCGAATCAATATAATCCGATATGAAAACGAAGATATTGGATATTGTATAACTACTATAAGTGAGAAAAGATGTGGAGAAATTGATTCGCTTTTTATAAAAAAACATTTTCGTAAGAACGGACTTGGGAAAAGACTTACAGAGTCGGCTTTAAACTGGATGGACAAACAAAAAGTAAAGGAAAAATCAATATATGTAGCTGTTGGAAATGAAAAAGCTATAGAGTTTTACAGTCAATTTGGTTTCTATCCTAGAAATGTTCATTTAAATCAAAAACTCAAGTAACTACTCACGTAGTTAGGCTGAAGCTGTCTAGACTGAAGGCTGAAGGGGTCAGAAGAACACGATTGCAGTATTTTGGCGGAATGTGATTATAGCATCAAAAATGGCTTTAAAATGCACTTTTTCCTAATAGTCTTCAGTCTTCAGCCTATCCACCTGAGTACAAACTCAAAACATAAAACTGATCACAGAGCAATTGGATTCACCGGACGCTAATCGCGCCGGTGATCCTGAACGATTAGCTGGAAGGAAGATTGGTGTAAAATGACAAGTAAAACTACATTTGACATTGAAGATAAATACATGGCGCCTTTCTTTGTAAAGCAAAGAATCTCCATTGAAAGAGGAGAAGGCGTCTATGCCTGGGATGAGGAAGAGAATAGATACATTGATTTCACATCCGGCTGGGGAGTGACTTGTATTGGTCACGGCCAAAAAGTAATTAAGGAAGCATTGCATGAGCAGGCAGGGAAGATTATTCAGAACCCCAATTCCGGTCTAACTTACTCACCAGCTCGTGCCCGACTTCTTTCCCTTATGCATGAGATTCTTCCCTCAAATCTCACACATGTATTTTTCACCAACAGTGGTGCGGAGGCGAATGATGCCGCCATTAAGCTGGCTCGCAAAGTGACCAACAGAATGGATGTTATTTCGGCACATCAGAGTTTCCATGGACGTACAATCAGCACGGCATCAGCGACAGGACAAGCGAAACATCGGGAGAAATTCAACCCGCTAATGCCAAATTACCAATTTATTCCATATGGAGACATTGATGCCCTGGCACAAAGTCTGGATGAGAATGCTGCCGCTGTAATTCTCGAACCCATACAAGGGGAGGGCGGGGTTCGTGTCCCATCAAAGGACTATCTGGCAGAAGTAAATAGTTTGTGCAAAAAAAACGGTAGTCTGTTGATCGTAGATGAAATACAAACAGGTTTCTGCAGGACCGGACCTATGTTTGTTTCTGATTCACTTAGCGTAAAAGTTGATTTCCTGACAATGGCAAAAGGAATTGCAGGAGGGTTTCCCTTTGGTGCATTCGCTATGTCGGAAGAAGTTGCGCAAAAGCTGGAATTGGGTGACCATGGAGGAACGTACTGTGGTAATCC
>JAUUZY010000029.1 GCA_030592015.1 Candidatus Peregrinibacteria bacterium
CTGTTGTTTATATAGAAAAAGATATGGAAGAGGGGCTAGTGGAAATTGCTTTGCAGTACACAAGTGCATATCAGGAAACTATCTATACTTTTGCTAATAATATTCATACTACTGAGGGTGGTAGTCATTTGACTGGGTTCAAATCTGCTTTAACTCGTACTATTAATAGTTATGCAAGAAAGACTGATTTGTTGAAGGAAAAGGATGGGAATTTGGTTGCGGAAGATGTTCGTGAAGGCCTTACTGCTATAGTTTCAGTTAAGCTTGGAGATCCTCAGTTTGAGGGGCAGACAAAGTCTAAGCTTGGTAATGCGGAGATGAGAACGGCTGTTGAATCGGTGTTTTCTGAGGCATTTACTCAGTTTTTGGAGGAAAATCCTAATGATGGAAAGTCTATAGTGGGAAAATGTCATTTGGCTGCGAGAGCTAGGATGGCTGCAAGAGCTGCAAGAGATACTGTTATTAGAAAAGGTGCTCTTGAGGGAATGACTTTGCCTGGTAAGTTGGCAGATTGTTCCAGTAAGAGTCCTGAAGAATCTGAGTTGTTTATTGTCGAGGGAGATTCTGCGGGTGGTAGTGCAAAACAAGGAAGAGATAGACATATTCAGGCTATTTTGCCACTTAGAGGTAAGATTTTGAATGTGGAACAGGCAAGATTGGATAGAATTCTTGGAAATAATGAAATTAAGAACTTGGTAATTGCGCTTGGTACAAGTATTGGAGAGACTTTTGATATTTCCAAGCTTAGGTATCACAAAGTAGTTATTATGACCGATGCCGATGTAGATGGATCTCATATTAGAACGCTTATTTTGACTTTATTTTATAGGTACTTCAAAGAACTTATAGAACAAGGGTTTATATATATTGCTCAACCTCCTCTTTATAAGGTTTCTCAGGGAAGAAAATCTGAATATGCCTATACTGACAAGGAAAGAGATAAAATTATGAAAACTTTTAATCCTGAGGTTAAGATTAATATACAAAGGTATAAAGGTTTGGGAGAAATGAATCCTGATCAGCTTTGGGAGACAACTATGAATCCTGAGCATAGAACTATGCTTAGAGTTAGTATTGAAGATGCTGAGCGTGCGGATGCTGTTTTCGATACATTGATGGGATCTGAAGTGATGCCAAGGAAGAAATTTATTCAAGCATATGCAAAGAAGGTGAAAAACCTTGATATTTAATTTTTTGTGTCTATAATGCTGATGTTCTAAATTAACAATAATTATGAGAGTAACAATTTGGAAAAACGAGAAGGAGTCCAACGAAAGATGTATTACTAGATTCAATAAAAAAGTACAAGGATCTAGAAAGCTTTTGTTGTTGAAATCTAGGAGATATTTTACAAAGTCTGCTACTAGACGATATACAAGGGCTTCAGCAATTATGCGTTCAATGTATAGAGGTATTCGTGAAAAAAATAGATTCTATTAAGGAATTATTAGCTTTTGCCTATGATTACTTAGGCAATGGTTGCAAAAACACTGCTTCCTTGGATGCAGAAGTTTTGCTTGCTCATGTTTTGGGTGTGAGAAGGGAACACTTGATGATTAATAGTGAAGAGGCAGTTGATGATGCTTTGATTGATTTGTATAAGGGCTATTTGAAGAGAGTAAAGGCTGGTGAGCCTTTGGCCTATATTACTCATGAAAAGGAGTTTTATGGCTTGGATTTTTTTGTTGATTCAAGAGTGCTTGTGCCTAGGCCTGAAACTGAGTTGTTAGTGGATAAAGCCTTGGATTATCTCGGAAAGGGGATTGATGGGCGGTCTAAAGCTAAAATTTTGGATGTTGGTACAGGTAGTTGCAATATTCCTGTTGCCATTGTGATGGAGGCTTTGGAGAGGTTTCCGGGTTTGTTTGTTGATATTGATGCTGTTGATATTTCCGAAGAGGCTTTGGATGTGGCGCGGATCAATGTTGAGCAACATGGTCTTGAGGATAGAATACGTGTATTTCAGAGTGATTTGTTGAACTCAATTGATAATGGTGAGAGTTATGATATCATTGTTGCGAACTTGCCATATATTGGAGAAAAGAAGAATCGTTTTGTATCTGGAAATGTAGAAAAATATGAGCCAAATGTTGCTTTATTTGGTGGAGATGATGGTTTGGGGTTGTACAAAAAAATGTTTCAAGAGATGATTGATAATCAGTTGAGGTATGGGGTTGTGATTGGAGAATTTGGCTTTGCACAGAGGGAAGGTATGAGTGAATTGTTGAGCAAGTATTTTGATCAAGACTGGAGAATTGAGGACGATTTGGCTGGGATTGAAAGATTATTTATAATTAAACAATAATGCTGGAAAAATTGGAGAAATTGGAGAAAGAGTATTTGAAAATTCAGACAGAATTGTCTGATCCTTTAGTGATCGCGGATAATAAAAAATATACTGAATTATCTCGTCGTTATAAATCTTTGGAAACTGCGACTGATTTGGCTGTTAGGTATAGAGATGCTTCGCTTGCAAAGACTGAGGCTGAAGAGATTTTGGCTGATGGTGCTGATGCAGATATGAAGGAGCTGGCAAAGGGCCAGTTGGATGAGTCTGTAAAATCACTGAAAATTCTTGATGAAGAGGCTAAGGTGGAACTTTTGCCGAAAGATGCTAATGATATTAGGGATTGTATGGTGGAAGTTCGTGCTGGTGCTGGTGGGGATGAAGCAGGAATATTTGCAGGTGAATTGGCTCGGATGTATATGAGGTTTGCTGAAACAAAAGGTTTAAAAGTTGAACTTTTTAGTAAGAGTGAGGGGTCTCCGGGGGTTGTGAAGGAAACTGTTTTTGCTTTGAGGGGGGAGGGGGCTTATGGAATTATGAAATATGAGAGTGGTGTGCATAGAGTACAAAGAATCCCTGTGACTGAAAGTCAGGGAAGGGTACATACTTCTGCTGCTTCTGTTGCGGTTTTGCCGGAAGCTGAGGAGGTTGATATAGAGATAAAGGATGAGGATTTGAAGATTGATGTGTTTAGAGCTGGTGGATGTGGTGGACAGTCTGTAAATACTACTGATTCTGCCGTAAGGATGACGCATCTTCCTACTGGACTTGTTGTTACTTGTCAGGACGAAAAATCACAGTTGAAAAATAAGAATAAAGCATTAAAGGTTTTGAGGTCGCGACTCTATGATTTGGAGGAAGATCGTTTACGTAAGGAGAGGGGTGAGGAGCGAGCTAGTCAGATTGGGACTGGGGATCGTAGTGAAAAAATTCGAACATACAATTTTCCTCAAGATAGGGTTACCGATCACCGAATAAAGGAAAGTTGGAGTAATCTTCCTGGGATTTTGGATGGTGATTTGGAAAATATGATTGAAACTATCATGTTAGCTGAACAAGAAAAGAAATTGTCTACTATTGGAGAAAGTGACAGCCAATAGACGTTTTTCTTTTGTAGGCTGCTTTTAGTATGCTTTTTCCTACTATGGCCATGTTTCTTGATTCTGCTATTTCTTGATTTGTCCCGAATATTTTTTCGAGTTCTTTTATGATGTTTTTTATTTGAGGAAGTCCTTCTTTTTTTATTGTTTTGCGATTTCTTATTATTCCTGCATATTTCCACATTATTTTCTTGATCTCCTGTTTTAGTTTTGTTGCTTCTTTTGTTTTTTGTGAATTTGTAGATATTAGTTTTTCTTTTTTTATTGCTGGGATTTTAAGCTCGTTTTTAAGTTTTAGTTTCTTGATTATTTGATTACTAAAGACTAGGGCTTCTAGAAGCGAGTTTGATGCTAATCTGTTTGCTCCATGAACTCCTGTGCAGGTTACTTCTCCAAATGCGTATAGGTTTTTTAATCTTGTTCGGCCAAATAAATCTGTAACTATTCCTCCGCATATGTAGTGTGCTGCCGGTGTTACTGGAATTAGATCTTTTGCCATGTCTATTTTGTAGCTTTTCAGCTTTTGATAAATCTTTGGGAACCTTTTTTTTAGGAATGCTGTCTTTTTATGTCTTATGTCCAAGTATACTTGTTCGCTTTGTTGTGCTTTATATATTTCTCTGGCAACTATGTCTCGCGGTGCCAAATCACGCAGTCTGTGCTTGTTTTTCATCAACTTCTTTCCATCTTCTGTGATTATTTTTGCGCCTTCTCCTCTGACAGTTTCAGATACTAGAAATTTTGGTTTAATGTTTTTGTCTAATGCTGTTGGATGAAATTGTATAAACTCAATGTCCTTTAATTTGCATTTTGCGGTTATTCCCATTGCTATCCCGTCTCCGGTTGCGATTGTTGGATTTGTTGTATGTTCAAATAAGGCTCCAATTCCACCTGTGGCAAGTATTGTTTGGTGTGCAAAAATATTGTCTATTTTATTATTTCTTATTACCTGACTTCCGTAGCAGTTTTTACCTTTTACTATTAGTTTTAGTGCAAAAGTGTCTTCGAATATTTTTATATTGGGATGTTCTTTTATTCTTTTTACCAATATTCTTTCGATTTCTTTGCCGGTGTAGTCACCAACGTATGCGATTCGTTTTTTTTGGTGTCCTCCTTCTTTTGTGAGCTTTAGTTTTCCGTTTTCTTTAGCGAATTCTACGCCTAGGTCTACTAGTCTGTATATTGCTGCTGTTGAATTTTTCACCATGAATTCGACGGCTTTTTTGTTGTTGTGATATGAGCCGGCTTCAAGTGTGTCTTTGATATGTTTTTTGTAGTTGTCCGTTTTATCCAGTACTGCTGCTATTCCTCCTTGAGCATAGTTTGTATTGCTGTCTATTAATTTCTTTTTTGTGATTATTAGGACTTTTCCTTTTTTTGCTGCATTTAGAGCAAAGTTAAGGCCAGAGATTCCGGAGCCTATTATTAGAAAGTCAGTTTGCATTGAATGAAGTGAATTTACTTAATTTTTCTATTATTTTTGATACATCTTCTTCCGGGTTTTCTGTTCTTTGGAAAATTATGTCGGCACTTTTGCAATATCGACCGTTTCTTTCTTTATATAACTCTTCTAATTCTTCAAATATGCTTTCTTTGTCTGTTAGTGGTGGTCGATCTTTAGAGTCCATTATTCTTTTGGCACATATTTCTGGTGTGCAGTATAGATAAATTATTTTACCATTTTTATTTAGTATTTTTTCATTTTCTTTATCTATTATTGTTCCTCCCCCGCAGGCTATTATTGTTTTATCTGACTCTGCAGCCTTTATTGCTGCTTCTTTTTCTTTCTCTCTAAAATAATCCCATCCATGCTTTTCCACTATTTGGGTGATTTTCATTTTTTCCGATTTTTCTATTTTCTTATCTAAATCAATTAGTTTCCATCCTAAAACTTGATTTAAGATTTTTCCTATTTTGCTTTTTCCGCTACCACGTAGCCCTGTAAGTACGATATTCATTTTAGTCGTGGTCAATTAAATGTGTAAACTTCATAGCCATTATAAACGCTAATAGTGTTGTAATACCACTAACAATTAATGGTACGTGATAACCGTAGCTTTCTCCCATAGGGCCGAAGATTAAAGCTCCTATTGTTGCCCCGATTGTGGATATAAATGTAAATATTCCTGCATTTCCTCCTACTCTTTTCAGATCGAAAAGTTTTGTAATTCCGTAGAATAGGAAAAAGAACATCGCTGCGTCTCCCATTTCGTGAATTACTCTGAAGAAAAAAGATATCTTTACTGGAAATATACTCATTAGTATATGGCAGCTTCCGCTTAGTAAAAGTCCAAGCAGTAGTACGTTTTTTACTTGCCATTTATGTAGTTTTTTTGAAATATAAATAGTTGCAAGTGACATTGCCATGATTGCCGTCCCCATATAAATGCCTATTTCTTGGGAATTGAGCATTAGTTTGTTTTTCAAAAATAATCCATAGCTTGTTGATTCAGCTCCAAAGTGTATTGCAAAAAGGAACATTATGCCTAAAAAGAATAGGACTTTTGGTTTCATTATGTCTTGTTTGTAGTGAAGGATTTCGAATTTTGTTGTCTTGTTTTCAGGCAGTAGCATTATGCTTACTAAGGTCATTATGATGAAACTTACTGCGATAATCATGAATATATTTCTGAATGGAAATTCCATGTGAAGAACTTGTCCGGCTACGATTATTCCCATTCCTAGGCTCAAGTATCGTAGTCCGTGCCATATTCCTATTTCTTTTGAGACGGAAGATTGGCTTGTTGATTTATAAAATAGACTTTGTGAGGCGGAAGAATATAGCGATTGTCCAAATCCTCCTATGAAGAAAAGTAGTGCGATCAATCCAAAGTCCTGTGTTAATGATAGAATTAAGTACTGGCTTGCCATTAATACCAATGCAAAGCCTATTAGGTGTTTTGATTTGAATGTGTCGCTGCCAATTCCTGATGGAATTATTGTTATAAGACTAGTTATTGTGCTTACAGCGAAAATTATTCCTATTTGTGCTCCGGATAAGTTGATTTCTACAAAATATATTCCAAGGAAGAAGGAAATCGACATTTGCAGCATTTTGACAATGCTGTTGAAGACAGAAACTGTCAGTATGGGGTTTAGTGTTTTTGTTCTAGATGTCATTTTGTGGCTTGTTCAAGCTCTTTAAGGTCTGCCCAGAAGTCAGGATAGCTTTTTGATACACAGTCCGGATCTTTTATACTTAAATGTGGGAATAAATGTTTTATTAGTCCGAAGCACATTGCGATACGGTGATCGTTATATGTTTCTATGCTGATTTCTTTATCTCTGTTGATTTCAGAATTTCCTGTGATCTCTATGTAGTCTTTTCCTGTATTTACTTCGATTCCAAATTTTTGTATTTCGTTTTTCAATGCTGCGATACGATCTGTTTCTTTAATTCGCAGGTTTGAGATGTTTGTTATCTTTGTTTTGCCTGGTGTGAACATTGCTAGTATTGCAAATGTCATTACTAGGTCCGGGCATGCATTCATGTCTAGCTCTCCAAGTGCTTTTAGTTTATCTGGTCCTTGAATAATTGTTCCGTCATTTGTCTGGCTTATACTGCATCCCATTTTTTCCAGAAGGTCCAAGAATTTTATGTCTCCTTGAAGTGAATCCTTTTTGATGTTTTTTAGAAGAACGGATATGTTCGCGTTTAGTGCTGCAAAAGCTCCCATGTATGAGGCGGATGATGCATCTCCTTCAATTGTCAGGCTTGAGATGGTGCAACTTTTTTGTTCATTGTCTGGTTCGACTACGAACTGTTTAAATTTTTTATTCTCTACCTTGAGTTCAAACCTTTCCATTAGCTTTATAGTCATGTTTACGTAGGGCTTTGAACAAAGTTCTTGTTCAACGTTTATTGTGGTTTTTCCTGTTGCGAATGGGGCCACCATTAGTAGGGCAGATATATATTGGCTGCTGATATTGCCTGGCAATGAAATCTCTCCTCCTTCCAGCTTTTTCGGAAATACTGTCAGTGGGGGACAGCCAGTTGGTGTTTCAATTTTTGCCCCTAGCCTATTTAGACTTTCAACCAGTGGAGATATTGGTCTTTCCTGCATTCTTTTATCTCCTGTGATTTGAATTTTTTTCTCAACTAGTGTTGATAGGGCAGTCAAAAATCTTGTGGTTGTTCCTGCGTTTCCAGTATATATCTCTATCTCCTTGTCTTCAGATCTTAGTTTTTTTAACCCTGCAGTCATGTATTTTGTGTCGTCGCAAATTGCAGCATTTTTAAGCGTGAAATTTTTGTTTGTTAAAGTCCCAAGAATTAGCGCTCTGTTTGTAATGCTTTTTGAGCCCGGAATTATTATTTCTATTTGCATTTTATTTGTTTGATTGTAACTTTTCCTATTTCTGTTGCTAGGATAAAATTTATATAGTCTCCATCTCTCTTTTTGTCACTGTTTAGGTCATTCATGCTTGGTTTTTTCATTGTTACTACCGGTAATCCGGCGTTCTTGATCAATTTTTTTATTCTTTCGGCATCTTCGCTTTTTAGAAGACCTTTTTCTGTTGCCATTTTGTTTGCAAGTATCATTCCAATACTAATTGCATAGCCATGAAGTAGCTTGTAATTCGTGAGTTTCTCTATTGCGTGGCCGTATGTGTGCCCATAGTTTAGTATCATTCTTTGTCCTTTCTCCTTTTCATCTTCCTCTACTATCTCTGCCTTTATCTTAAGGGATTGTGCAATAATTTTGTTCAATGCTTTTTCATCGAGTTTCAATATTTGCTCAATATTTTGTTCAATAAAGTTGAACAGCTCTTTATCCTTTATGACTCCGTATTTTATCACTTCAGCCAGTCCATTTTTAATCTGTTTTGGAGACAATGTCTTTAAGTAGCTTATGTCTACGAATACTGCTTTGGGTTGTGTAAATGTGCCAATGAGATTTTTTCCTTGCTTCAGGTCTACAGCTGTTTTTCCTCCAACGCTTGAGTCTACCATTGCCAATACTGTTGTTGGAATTTGGATGTATGGGATTGCTCGCATGTATATTGAGGCAAGAAATCCTGCAATATCACCTGTTACGCCTCCGCCCAATGCTATTATTGCGTCATTACGATCAAAGTTTTTGTTCAGCATTTCTTCTGCTAATTTTTCTACAGTTTCTAATGTTTTTGATTTTTCGCCGTGTTGGAATGAAAAAACTTCACAATCTATATCGTTTTTTCTCAGAAATCTTGCGAATGCATCTGCATATAGTCCTTTTACTTTTGAATCTGTAATTATTGCATATTTTTTCCCAAGTTTTGACTTATTTAGATATGCTGGAATCTTGGCAGTAATTCCTTTTTCAATACTAATCTCGTAGCTGCTGTCAATTTTTGATTCCAGTTTTACTTTTATCTTTGGCATTTATGAGTTTTATAGGGTTCTGTCGCTTGCTTGAACAATCGCTTGGATGTTTTTAAGGATTTTTTGAAACTCATCCGGTGTTAGCTGTTGCTGGGCGTCCGAAAGTGCTTCTTTTGGGTTAGGATGCACTTCAATCATAAAACCATCAGCACCACATGCGATAGCTGCTTTTGTCATTGCTTCTATAAGTGATTTTTTGCCGGTACCGTGACTTGGATCTACGATTATTGGTAGATGACTTAGCTCTTTTACTAGTGGGACTGTTGATAGGGCTAGTGTATTTCTTGTAGCCTTTTCAAATGTTCTTATTCCACGTTCGCAGAGTATAACGTTCGGATTCCCATGTGCCATTATGTATTCTGCCGCCAGTAGAAATTCTTCGATGGTGGCACTTAGTCCTCTTTTTAGAATCACAGGTAGTTTGCATTTTCCAACTTCTTTGAGGAGTACAAAGTTTTGCATGTTTCTTGCACCAATCTGAAGTATGTCAGTTCTTTGGCAAATCATATCCAGGTCTCGTACATCTAGGACTTCAGTTGCAGTTGCAAGACCGTACTTGTCCGCAGCTGCCTTTAGGATATCCAGTCCTTCTTTTTGTAGCCCCTGAAATGAGTATGGCCCTGTTCTTGGCTTGAAGGCTCCACCACGCATAATTTTTATTCCCATTTCTGAGATTTTTGATGCGACCTTGTCCATTTGTTCTTCGGATTCTACTGAGCATGGACCAGCTATAGCTGCTAGTTGTTTACTTCCGATTTTTACTCCGTTTACTTCTATTATTGTGGATTCATGCTTTGTTTCTCTACTTACCAGTTTGTATGGTTGAACTACTCGCATTACTTTTTCCACTCCTGTCAGAGCTTCCAGGTGTCCAATGTTTATGTCCCTTTCTTCTCCTATTACAGCAATTACTGTTCTTTCTATTCCGAATAAAGGTACAGGTTGTAGCTGTTTTGATTCTAATTCTTTTATGATTTCTTCGGCTTGCTCTTTTGGAGCGCCGGCTTTCATTACTATGATCATATTTGAGATTGTTAAATTATTATTATTATGTTTACCTGCTTTGATAGGCTAAAATCTGACACTTTTTAGTTGCGAATTTTTCGTTCTGTCTTTTTGTGACTGCCATGATTTTATGGGTTAAGAATATTATGAAATTCCCTCGATGCTTTGCATGAGGGTATATGTGTAATAATACCTCATGCATTAGGTGTAAAAATAGAAATTAAAAAATGCCCAAGTTTGAGTGACTTTTGAAGAGATTTTTGAATTGTCTTGGGTTTTTCTTTGCATGTTGCGATTAGTATATGTTAGATTCTAATAGATCGTTGCACTGTTGTCAAATTTACTAGCTTTTTGGAATGATAATTGATACGCATGCACATCTAATGTTTTCTCAGTTTAGTGATGACTTGGATGATGTCATTCAAAGGGCCAAAGACTCTGGAGTCGAAAAAATTATTAATGTCGGTTGCTCGATCGAATCTTCAAAACAGTCGATAAAAATGGCGCAGGAGCATGATTGTCTCTATGCTACTTTAGGTGTGCATCCACATGATGCAGCTTTGGTGAATTCACAGTTGATAGAGGAATGGGAAAAATTGATTAAGGATAATGAAAAAGTAGTTGCAATAGGGGAATGCGGACTTGATTATGTAAAGTCTGATGCTAGTCCTGGTGTGCAAAAGGAGGCTTTTATACTTCATTTGGAACTAGCACGAAAAGTTGATTTGCCTGTTATTGTGCATAATCGAGGTACAAATGGTGACTGTATGAAAGTTTTGAATAAATTTGCTGATGGGGTTCGTTGTCTTCTTCATTGTTTTGGTAATGACTTGGAATGTGCCAAGAGGGCATGGGATAGGGGGTGTATGACTTCATTTACTGGAATAGCTACTTATTATAAGGCTGAAGAACTTAGAGAGGTTATAAGGGAAGTGCCTTTGGATAAATTTATGGTGGAGACTGATTCTCCTTTTTTAGCACCTCAAGTGCACAGAGGCAGGAGGAATGAGCCTGCTTATGTTACAGAGGTGATAAAGATTATAGCTGATCTGAAGGGGATGAGTTCTGAGGAAATTGCTAGAGTTTCAACTGAGAATGCTTTAAGGCTTTTTACTAGAATTGAGCAGACTTAGTGTGTTGATGATTTCTTTATAGTTTTCTGAGCTGATTACTTTATCGAATCCAAGTTTTTTTGATTCTGATTTTCTTTTTTCAAAATGGCTAACTTTTCTCAGTTCTCCTGATAATCCTACTTCTCCAAAAATTGCAATGTTGCTTTTGATTGGTGTTTTTAGGAGAGAAGAAGCGATTGCCATGAGTACAGCCAGGTCTGCTGCAGGTTCTTTTAGTTTTATTCCACCTACTATATTTACGAATACATCTTGATTTTGTAGATTTAGTTTTCCATATTTTTCCAAAACTGCGATCAGGATTTGTAGGCGGTTTAGATCGAAGCCGTTTGCTGTACGTTTGGGATATCCGAAGTGACTTGTGGAAACTAGTGCTTGTACTTCTACCAGAAATGGTCGTGTTCCCTCTATTGCAACTGTAATAGTGCTTCCGATAGCATTTTCCTTTCTGCCTTCAAGAAATTGTTCTGATGGATTCTTTATTTCTTTTAGCCCCATTTCGTTCATTTCAAAAATTCCAACCTCAGAGCATGATCCAAATCTGTTTTTTGCGGCTCTAAGTATGCGGAATTGTTGAAACCTATCTCCTTCGAAGTGAAGTACAGTGTCCACCAGGTGTTCGAGTACTCTTGGACCGGCTAAAGTTCCTTCTTTGGTTACATGCCCAATCAAGATTACGGACAGGTCAGTAGTTTTGGCCAATTCCATTATTCGCTCTGTGCAATAGCGTACCTGACTTATGGAGCCGGCTGCCCCTGGTAGGTCGATGCTGGAGATGACTTGAATGGAGTCTATTATTATAAATTTTGCTTTTTGGGCTTTGATTGTTGCCAAAATTGTTTCGAGATTGAATTCGTTGATTGCTGTTAGCTTTTCTTCTTTTAGTTTTAGGCGAGTTGCACGTGCTGCTATTTGTTCAACAGACTCCTCTCCTGAAATTATTAGAACTTTTTGATCTTTTGCCAGATTGTTTGCTATTTGTAGCGTTAGTGTTGATTTTCCGATGCCTGGTTCTCCGCTAAGCAGGGTTAAGCTCCCTGGAACTATGCCGTCTCCCATTACTCTGTCGAATTCCTGAATGCCTGTAGGCGTTCTGGAATGGCTTTGTTTGGTTTTTGTGAGTGAAATGGGGGACTTGGCTTCTATTTTTAGATTGCGTGGAGTTTTGGACAGGCTGTTGTTTACGGGTTTGCCTATATTTATTACGTCCTCTATGAAACTGTTCCAAGAATCGCAGGATGGGCATTTGCCGATCCATTTTATGCTTTCGTGTTTGCACTCTGTGCAGATATATATTGTTTTCAGTTTC
>JAUUZY010000057.1 GCA_030592015.1 Candidatus Peregrinibacteria bacterium
AAAGCCACAATGCAGACAAGGCCTCAACTATTTACGCAACTCAAAGACTATGGGGATCAAAAGGAAAAATAAAAGATGAGATCTCCAGTTCAAAAACACTTGCAGCCAAACTAAAACACACAAGCCATGATGAAGAAGGAAAATCAAAATGGCTATACGACACAAAAAACAGTAAAGCAGAATTCTTGAAAAACGGTATAAAACCCGGAACATTCGTAATAATAGCAATTCAAGCAGGAGCAAAAGCTTGGGATAAAACAATGATAACAGCATTCATTAACACAAGTGGACTTCTCGAGTACTACGATAAAAAACAAGGAAAACCGGTAATAATCGATCTGCAACAAGATTCAAAAATTCTAGATCGAGGAGGATTCAAAGCGGCATTCGTTCCAAACAAAAATTATGAAAAAATCGCTGAAGTAGAAAACATTCAAGGAGAAAGCGCTGAAACCGCTGAAGCAATAGTAGAACAAGCAAAGCCAGAAGAAGTCACAGAAGAACCTTCAACTGTATCAAAATACAAAGAAATCACAGATAAAAATATAGAAATAACAATCAGCGACGTAAAAGCAGCAGAAAAAGAATGTAAAAGAGGATCAAAAATAAAGATCATGGAAAGAGAACATACGCTAAAAATATTCGACTATGTAGCAGAACAAATAGGAATTCCTGCATATGCAATAATGGCAGTAGCACGTAAAGAAAGTAACTTTACAATGAGTAGACATGATAAATTGATAGGAGACGGCGGAAACGCTATAGGAATGGGACAATTTCATAAGGGTGCATGGAGAACAGCGAAAAAAAGCAAAAAATTTCAAGAAATAGTAGCTCGTTTCGTTAAAGGAGATCCACGTGAAATAGGAAGAGCCAGGTCAATAGTCGCAGATTTAACCGCAATTGCAGTTACTCTAAAAAGGGGGGCAGAAAAAGCAGGACTCTCCATTGACCACAACTCATCCCTTACAACAAAACAGCTCAAGATGATTCGTTTCTATTATCATGTTCCTGGACACTTCAGAACATTGAAAAACGCTGGATTTTTCGGGTCAAAAAAAGGAAAAAAATCCAAATACTATAAAAAAGCTTTGGCTTTTTACAACCTGAAGAACCCTAGATACAACTCATACGCCAAGGTCGCCCTCAAATACAAAGGCAAACTCGCAAAGGCAGAAGCAGAAGTAGGCTATGCTTAAAACCTACAACTAACTCAGATGCACGGGCTTGGAGAATGACATCTCAATCCCCTCTTCTTCAAATCCCATCTTTATAGCCAAATTCACCTCCTCCTTTACATCCATGTACGTATCGAAGTCTGCTGTAAGAACTATATAAACAGCCTCAAAAAGTAAACTGAAGGACCCAAAATCGCTAAAATGCACCCTCTCAAACCTCGCCAATTCCATTTTCTCAATAATTCCCTCTATCAGCTCCTCAGCTTTTTTAATCTTTTCATTACTAACCTCAGGAACCAATCCAAAATTCAAAACCACTCGCCTCTCCTTCATCTTCTTGAAATTTTGCACACGAGAACTTGTAAGCTCATTATTTGAAATCACCAACTCCTCCCCCTGCAAAGTTTTTAGTCTCGTAGTTTTCAAACCAATTTTCCTCACAGTCCCACTGTCCGTACCCACCGTAATATAATCCCCAATCTCAAAAGGCTTATCGAAATAAATTGAAAAAGAACTAAACATATCACCCAAAATATTTTGAACAGCCAGCGCAATCGCGATACCACCAATCCCCAAACTAGCTATCAAAGTCGTAATATCAACACCCAAATTAGACAAAACCAACAAGAAACCAGTCGACCACAAAGCAATTTTTACAATCAAACTCAAACCATGAAAAGTAGAAGTCTCTTTAGGATGTATACCGTCTGCCTTAGCTACAAATTTCTCCAACCAGTATTCAACAAACTGTATCGCCACACGCACCAATTCAAAGATAACCACAATCACAAAAACTGCATGAACAACTTGCTCAACTTCATCCCCCATCACCAAAAACTTCAACGGAAAATATACAGAAAGAACGTAATAAAAAATCTCATGAACACCATTTATAAGCTTTACCAATTCATCATCAAGGTCCGTAGACGTTCTCTTACTCAACTTCTCCAAACGCCCAACAACAACAGTCTTAAACACTTTAAAGGCAATAAAAATCGCCAAGAATACCCCAAACGCAATTAAATAATTCTGGACAAAATTGCCCAATAATTCATAATTTAAAATCTCATAAAATTTTTCCATAATAGAAAGGTTAAGTTCGAGAAAAAGTATACACTAATACAACTCCACAGAGTGCATCAGATTAAGACAAGCACCTCCAAATCCCTCATGCTCCCCATAAGAAAGTATCAAAGAAATAGGATAATCCGCCGTTGAAGCCAATATTGGTATTTGAGTTGCAAAGTCTATATAAGCTCCATCTGTACCATTTTCATGATCAACCCCGATTATTCCACCTTCCTCAAGACACCCCATACTCAAAGCCAAATTTCCATCTATATTCCTATTCAAACTATTACCCTCATCAATCGCCTGCTGAATACTAGCTTTAAACCCTTCATCCATAAATTTCATAACCTTAAAATAAGCAACAGTATTCAGTTCACCATAAACCTCCTCTTCCTGAATATCAAAATATCCACAAACCACAGTATCAAAAACATCATCCCCAAAAAGGCCATAACGCTCACTCGTCCTCAAATCAACCTCTCTAGAAAAATCACATTCTGAAACAGCAACAACATCATCCTCCAGCACATCCTTCACAATAACAGGATCATCAAACTCAGTAATTGAACCAAACGGCCTCTCATCCTGAGAAGAACAAGCAACTGCAAACATAGCCAAGGCAATCAATGCGATAGGAATAATAATTCTTTTAGTTAAACTCATAGTTATAAGATTTATGATATTAAAAATTCACCCCACAAATATAACTCAAAATCAATTTTTCGCAAATAGTCTAAACTATAGCCTTCTTTTTCTCTTCCCTACCATTCACGTAAATTCTCATTTCAGGGAAAATCTGAACATTTGCAGGACCAGTATCAGTTTCAATCTTCAGTTGAACAGCTTTCGTAGGCAATGTTGCAATAGAGTCAAAAAGAGCCTTGTTCGCATGGGCCAACTCCTCCTCTTTTTTAAGTTTCAGCTCACGAAGTTTATTATAAAAATCATCCTTCTTTAACTCATCCTCATTGTCACTTTCCATTCCCTTAATCTGGCCACGAAGATCCTTGTATGCAGCCTTAAGCTCAATATACTGCTCATTATCAATTGTCTCCTCAACTTTCATATCCTTCTTGATCCCCTTAAGCGCTTCTTTTATCTTAGCAATATCCTTGAGAGCCATTGCAATTTTGTCTTGAACCATAAAAATGAAATTTAAAAATTATGCCAGAAAATTCTATACAAAAAGCTCTCAGATAAAAAGCCAAGCTGCAAAAATCCAATTGACGCAAAAATAAATGGTATAGAAACGATCAAGCTCAGTGATTTTTTACTGCAAAAATGGTATAAGATAATATAGAAAGCATAATAACCTCAAAACAATGGAAAATAAGACTAAAGACAGCCTGAGCACATTATTGATCGTAATACTTATTATCGCAGTGATAATATCAGCTTATTCACTGTGGAAAGTAAATGAGATCAAAGGTGAATTATCAGAGCAAACTGAAGAAAAAGTTGAAGAAGAAATTGAGGAAGAAGCCGAGGAAGAGGAAATTGAGGAAGAAGTTGAGGAAGAAGAAAATGCAAAACCCGAAGAAGATGAAAAAGTTTTCATAAACATAGAAAATTCCGACAACGAGCCCTCATTCGACAAATCCAAACAAACATATTACGTAACAGGAGAAATCAGCCCAAATTGTAATGAAATATTCGTAGATGCATCTAATGACGGTAAAAACATAGATTCAGACTTCAAATTGAAAGAATTCGAAGCCGGAGACGAAGAATTCGTATACAGAATGAAGGAAAGTTTCGGAAATTTAGAAAACGGAGACAATGTCTACACTTTCACCGCATTCTGCGACAATGGAAAAACTGTGAGAACGGATTTTTCATTCTCACACCAAATGGCACAGATAAATATAAGCTCCTCCGGCAACAAACCAGAATATGACTTTAGCAGAGATGCATACACAATCAATGGAGACATTACAAACAACTGCAATGAAATATATGTAGATGCCAAGCACGAAAGCAGAGTCCTGGACTCACAATACAAATTGAAGGATTTCAGTACAGGAGACAGAGAGTTTACATACAGAATGAGTGAAGA
>JAUUZY010000074.1 GCA_030592015.1 Candidatus Peregrinibacteria bacterium
ATGGAGACAGAGGGAGTTACGGTAAAATGCGGTTTTGAAATATGAAAAAACATTTCTTCAAAGAAGCTAATTAAATCATACGATGCCGTTTGTCTTACAATCGGTTCAATGCATCCACGTGACCTTCCCATTCCCGGAAGAGACCTCGATGGTGTTCATTTTGCAATGGATTTTCTTGCGCAACAAAACCGCATTATGGATGGAATAAGCATCCCAAATGATTCCAGGATAAGCGCTGAAGGACGAAATGTACTTGTTATTGGTGGTGGTGATACAGGATCAGACTGTGTTGGAACATCTATTCGACAAAAAGCAAAAAGCGTAACTCAAATAGAAATTCTTCCACAGCCACCAGAGAAAAGGGCAGCTGATAATCCTTGGCCTTACTATGGAAAAACAATGAAAATAACTACTTCACATCAAGAAGGATGCAAACGCCGCTGGTCTTTATCGTCCATACAATTCAATGGATTGCAGCAAGGGCTTGTCTCAACTGATGTTGAAACAGTTAAATGGGAAAAAATAGATGGAAAATTTACCATGAAAGCGGTTCCTGGCTCTAAAGAAACGATTGAATCAGATCTTGTATTACTTGCAATGGGATTTGTACATCCCGTAATTGCAGGATTAGTAGCTGACCTTGGAATTGATCTTACAGAAAGAAACAATATTAAAGTTTCAACAAATCATCAGACCACTATCTCAAACGTGTTTGCTGCAGGCGATGCCATTACAGGTGCCAGTCTTGTAGTAAGTGCAATTGCAAGTGGACGCAAAGTAGCAAAAAGCGTGGATGATTTTTTGAAATAGTATCTGAATTAAAATTTCACAGTCATACCTTTCAGTAAAGACACGACGTGAGTATAAGAATTATTCTTAGCGAATGAAATGGCTGCTTATCGATTCATAGTTATATACCTTATCAATCACATCAGCAAACAGATCAGCAACAGAAAGAACTTTGATTTTGTCGCTATGTTTTTGCATTGGAATTGAATCAGTAACGATAATTTCATCGATGGGTGAATCGGCGATCCTCTCATATGCCGGACCGGAAAGAACGGGGTGAGAGGCCACAACGCGCACGCTCTTAGCACCTTCGCTCTTCATCATGCTGGCCGCAAATGTTATAGTGCCGGCTGTATCAACCATGTCGTCAACGATCACAATGTTTTTGTCCTTAATGTCTCCGATGGCCTTGATCTCTTCAACTACATTTGGCTTTTTGCGGAGTTTGTAGCAGATTACCATACTGGCATTCAGGAAGCGAGAGTAAGCATTCGCACGTTTTGTTCCTCCCATATCAGGAGCAGCGATGGCCAGGTTATCCAGGTTCATTGCTTTAATATAGGGTACGAAAAGTGCCGATGCATAGAGGTGGTCAACCGGAACATCAAAAAATCCTTGCAATTGATCTGCATGCAGATCCATAGTCATTACACGGTCTACACCAGAGGCTGTTAGTAAATTAGCCACCAACTTGGCTCCAATGGATGCTCGTGGTCTGTCCTTTCGATCCTGACGTGCAAATCCAAAGTATGGTATCACCGCCACAACCTTATAGGCGGAAGCTCTCTTTGCTGCATCAATCATCATAAGTAGTTCCAGTAAATTGTCTCCCGGAGGGAAAGTCGACTGAATTATGAACACAGTATGACCGCGAACACTCTCATCGTATGCTGGCTGAAACTCACCATCACTGAATTGATAAAAACTAGTTCGTCCTAAGTCCTGTCCAAAACTTTTTGCAATCTTTTCTGAAAGGTACATTGAAGACCTTCCTGAGAAGAATTTGATAGGTGGCTTTACGTTCATTCTATAAAGCTTCTTAAGTGGGTTAGAAATCTGAAAACAAAAGTAAGAATATTGATTTAATCTCCTCCCTCACTTTACACTATTTTTTCACAAGTATAAATATTAATCAAGTTATTGAAATATTGTAAGTTATAAATTTTTACAGTTGATAACTGTAATTTGTTGCCTCACAAAAAGATATTTTTTTATAAGTGTTCGGCGAACCCTCACCGGATATCTGTCTGATATGGTAATTATTTATACATCCTCTTTTGTCTATACTCAAATAATTTTTCTCATAATGGTGAGGGTTTCATTTAAATAAAATCAGGCAGTAGGATGAACTTTTTTAGCACATTTTTTGTTATTCAAATTAAGTATAACTGATTTAACACAAACTTGTGTCATGTTAAAAGAACACCCCATTGTTCTGATTTTGGAGGATGACCATCAACTTGGTAGTATTCTTAAAGAGTCATTGGAATTGAAGAAATACTCTGTAGTTTGGGAAACAAGTGCCATTCGTGCCCTTCAGTTTTTCCAAACCGGAAAATATGACATCTGTTTAGTAGATATAGGTTTACCAAAGATGTCAGGAACAGATTTTGTTAAGGAGATACGTAAATCAGACATAGTTACACCTGTATTATTTATGTCGGGAAATAGTGATGACAAAGATTTGATCCATGCCTATTGTGCAGGAGGCGATGATTTTATCGCAAAACCATTTTCTACTACAGAACTCGCACTTAAAATCTATTCCTTGATCAGACGTACCAATTCAAAAAGGATAGACCACATGCATCCTGATCTGATTTCATTTGGAAATTTCACTTTCGATTATCCAAATCGTCTTCTCCGCTCACATGATGAAGAAGTCAACCTTACTAAAAAGGAGGCTGATGTTTTGCGTATGCTTGCACAGAATATCAATAAAGTTGTAAAACGTGAAAAAGTCCTTACCGATGTTTGGGGAGAAAACGATTATTTCATG
>JAUUZY010000070.1 GCA_030592015.1 Candidatus Peregrinibacteria bacterium
GATGTTGAATTCCTTGTTTGGTTTCTGCCGATGCTTTTCAACTTGCTTCGTTTTGATTCTCAGACTTTTCGCTAACCAGTAAACGAAAGCAATGATTACCAAACTGACGCTTGCAAAGGCAAGACCCCAGAGAATACATTCATCAATCTCCATGAGAATCCGTTCCCAGAAATTGTTTATGAGTATTTACTCTATTATGTCTGGTTTTAGATTGTAAATCAATTACTTTTGTGTGATTGATTATCGGATATGAAGAAACTTGAGAAGAAACCTATCTCTTCCTCCCATCCAGCCAGTCCTCAAAATCTGACCTTTTGATCCTGTAATATGTCTTTCCATTTCTCCCCACGGTCAAATCATAGACAGGCAACTGCTTCGACTTAATAAATCTGTAGATAGTGTTAATGTGCATATTTAGCTCATCAGCAATTTGCTGAGGACTGAGCCACTCATCCCTTTCCAGTTCTTCTGGACCATCTTGGATCTGTCTTTGTAGAGTGTCGATCAAGTCGGACACAGTGGGTGTAAATGTGGTTGCTTTCATATTTTTTCATTACTCCTCATAATTTGAACTATCATTTGTTTTGTAGTTCAAACATCTGCCCCTTTTCTCCTGCAAAAAAATTGGGGGATAAGAAAAATACTCATAATTTTGAAGCTGGAATTTCCCTTGTTGGAAAATCTGGGGTCCCCCGGTATGCCGAAATTAGGAGCACCAATTGGGTCCCTACGGTACAAACCGCTACGGGGCAGGGTAACGGTATTTCAAATTTTTCCTGCTCCAACATATGTTATTATTTGGCAATAAGTTCCTATTCCAAAACTCCCCACTCAAAAAACCTCTCTCGAGTCCGACTTATATCCATTGATAAATATTTTTTTATTATTTTTCCGGCAAGAAAACAGACTCAATCCTCAGCAATATCCTATATAGAGCTTCCTGGGGGGTAAGAATGTGTATAGGAACCACCAGAACTACCAATCTGCCAACCTTTTGGCGGGTTTTGTTTCGGCTTTGCCCTACATCTCCACTCCTTCTCCTGCTTATTGCCATGCTAACTTTGCCCATTTTTGGCTTGTTCTTCTTATTCACCAGCGTTACTGTCTCCCGATTTTGTGTATTTGCGACAATTTTCCAGACAAATGAAAAAAAGTTTGTATAGGAAAAACAGGGAAATATGACAATGGCAGAAAAGATGCACAGTGAGATCACTGACAATTCTGCTCCGGTGCTGATAGATCATTTTGTCGGGCAGGAAAGGATAAAGCGGCTGGTACAAACGGCTTTGGAAGCTTCTTGGATGGATGGAATGAGACTGCCGCATATGCTTTTCACTGGACCACCAGGTGTGGGAAAGACACAATTGGCAACTATCCTTGGGAAAGAGATGGGCGTCGAATTGCAGGAGCAACTTGCACAAAACCTTGCCAAGGTTATAGATGTTCATGTCTTCTTGCTTCAGGCCAAAGATAAGTCAGTTCTCCTAATCGATGAGCTTGATCAACTCCCTCGACTCCAGCAAGTGACCCTCTATCGGGCCTTAGAGAATGGTAAGATATTCATTAACACAGGAACCAAGAGAAAAACCACTACTATCAAATTGGAATCCTTCTCCTTGATCGCATGTACGAATTTTTCTGAATTTCTTTTGAAACCGTTGCGGGATCGTTTTAAGCTCACTTTACCTTTCGATTTCTACTCTGGCCAAGAGCTTGAAGTTATACTGAAAAACAGGATTAAACAATTGGGATGGGAGATGGAAAAGTCTATAGTACCAATTATTGCCACTCGCAGTAGAGGAACTCCCCGCCTAGGATTGAAATTGCTCGAAAGCACACGGAGGACTGCTCGTGCTGAAGGTGCTGAAGTTATCACTACCGAACATTTGAATACGACACTCGAAATGGAGGGAATCGATAATCTGTCATTGACTGAGCAAGAGAGAAAATATCTCTCAATAGTTACTCAACATAACAATCTGGTTCGTTTGAATGTTATTGCAACCTGTATGGGGCAGAGCAGTCGAGGCATCAGCAGAAATTTAGAACCATTCCTGATACGAATTGGGCTTCTTACTAAAGACCCAAGGAATGGATGTCGGATGCTGACCTCAAAGGGTATAGCTCACATAAAAGCAAATCCCATAGCAAAGGAATGAGAAATATGAAAAATGGTCACAACGCAATTCCTGAAATAGTGAGTATTAACCAACTCTGTTCTTTGATGTCTATTTCTCGTTCTCGTTACTATCAGATTTTATCTGAAGGTTTAATACTACCGCCCATACATTCTCCCAATTCTAAAAGACCATATTTCACAAGAGAAATGGCTATTAGAAATTTAGAAGTTAAGAAAAATAATATCGGTGTAAATAAAAAGATCTGCATTTTTTATAATTGCAAAAGTTCTCCTGCCTTTTCCCCAAAAAATAATTCCAAAAAGAAAGGACAGAAGAAGAAAACTACTGCCAAACACACCGACCTGATTGATGGTTTGACCTGTCTTGGATTGAGCAATGTGAAACCTTCTCAAATCCAGGTTGCTATTGAGAAATGCTTCCCTGATGGAACTGATAATATTGATGAAGGTGAAGTGTTGAGAGCAGTCTTTTGTCAAATTAAAGCACAGAATTCCACAGATAATGTGAACGGATAAGTAACAATATCTATTCAATCCAATAGGAGATTTATACAAATGTTATCTAATTCTTCTTCACAAGGCAGTAAAAATTGGAGAGATAATGTTTTTATGAACATATCTACTGCTAAAAATGAGCAGGTATTATTTAGACAGTTTTTGGATAGTCATGATTTTTCTCCCCATACTATTAAAGCTATGATTTTTGATATAAGGAAATTTGCCCAATACTATATTACTGTGAATAACGAACCATTTGATAGTATGAGAACAACTACTATGGATCTGACTTCTTTTAAGAGATATTTGAGAGAAGAAAAACAACAGGCTGTGTCTACTGTTAATAGAGCATTAGTTTCTATCAGAAAATACCTTGATTGGTTGGTAGATAAGAAGAAATTGAAAGTTAATCCTGGGAAGGTAGTAAAAGAATTAAGAAGACAGCAGTTGGTTCCAAAGGGGCTGGAAAGAAACCAGGTTCGTAAGCTGCTCAGAGAGATTGATCTTCGTCAGGATATTCGTAGCAAGGCAATATTTACTCTGTTCTTACATACTGGCTGCCGGATTAGTGATTTGGTTCAGATTGAGCTTCAGGATTTGATGATAGGTGAAAGGTCAGGTTCTGTAGTGTTTAGAAATGGGAAAGGTGGAAAACAACGACAGGCTCCCTTACCCTTATCTGCCCGAAGAGCCATTCAAGAATATCTTCAAGTTAGACC
>JAUUZY010000036.1 GCA_030592015.1 Candidatus Peregrinibacteria bacterium
CGAATATATTTTTCTCTGAGGATGAAAGGGAAAAGAAGGATTACAGAACTTATGCCAGAGCTTCACTGCCAAACCTGACTTTTACGTATTTGCAAAAGGCTGCGAAGTTGATAAAGGAATATGTTACCAGCTAGCCAATATTCCACCCATAATCAGCATCCCCAGTAGAGCCTGACCACTATTTATTAGATATAGCTTTGGTGATTTTCCTTCCCAAAGAACTCCTCCGAGCATAAGAGTAGCCACAAACCCAAGCCATATCCAGAATGCTACACTCAGTCCATCAAGAAGAGTTTCCGCTCCAAGCAAAATCATTGCATTTGCCAGAATGTAACTCATTATCAGACTGCTCAAAAAAGCAAGGAAATAGCTTGAAGCCATTGTTTTCTTTATTTTATTTTCAGTCTTCTTTGTAATGCCAGATAGTTTTCTCCACACTTTCCCGAAAACTCCATCGCAATACCATACAGCGCCAATAGCCACATATGCGACTGCGGCCAGCAAGACTGCTAATAAATTTATTGTTTCCATAGGAACTTGGTTAAGGGATTACATAGGACTATTATTTACTATTTCATACCCGATCCTAATAATCGCGTAAGCCATAGCTCCAATTAGAATTGAGGCGGCTATAATAGTGTAGATTGTTTTTTTTCTTTTATTCGCTTTCCCCCCTAGTATTAGACCAAATACAGTACCAATTAGAGTCCAGTTTACGACTAGCATAAAAGCTAGCTGCAGATCACTGCTTAATTTATCAAGTAGGGGGATGTGTCTAGATATAAATATTAGTGGAACTGCTAATATGCTTATGCATACCCTGAAAATAAATGCAAACAGGCTACCAAAAGGGGGCTCAGAGAAATATATAATTACCAATGCTAGGATTGTCAAAAACATCCCAAACATCAGGCCATATAGTATAAATTTTGTTCGCTTTTTCATTTTTCTTTTTAATTTTCTAGAGCATTATACTTGTATTCGATTTCTTTGACAATTGCCCCTAGTTTTCCTAAAGTCTATGCAAGCTTTTCAATTTAACCCTTTTTCCCAATGAATAAAGTTATTTCACGTAGAGTAATCGGCTCCAGCAACCCATTCATGAAGTTTTTTCGAGAACTTGCAGCTTCTGTAAAAGGAATTGCGACCGGTATTCTTTTCATTATTATTTCTTTTGTGATGATTTGGTTCTTTGCGAATCAAACTGAACACAGCAAAACTATTGAGGAACTTCCACTGCAAACTCCAAATGAAATTGTAGGAATGGATGGCATGGTAAAGATTCACGCGGTGCCTGACTATTCAAATGTTATGCTTGCTCCTAATACTGAAAAAGAGGTGCTTTATTATACCTTACAGAAACAAGAATTTGCGATTAGGGAACTGACAAAGACTAGAACAATCAATGAGGATGGGCAAACTATAGAGGAGACTTATGTTGAGTATAAACCGGATTGGAAGACTGTTGAGACTGACACAAAATGGTCTGAATTTAGCATGGGATCTGTAAAAGTGAAACCTGCCAGTGCGAAGTTGCAAATGACTGCGACGACGTTTTTCGACAAAACTGAGGATGTGGATTACAACGAATATCTAAGTGATGAGAGACTTGTGGATGTTGTGCAGAAGACAAGAGTTACTATTGCGGGTGTGTTGGCGACTGATGAAATTATCGTAGTGGGAAGTAATTCCGGTGATGTGATTTCTACAGGTGAAGAAGGGACTTTCTTCCTTTCAAACAAAAGTGCGAGTGAATTTGTGGCTGATCAGGCAAAGAAAGAACAGACTACTTTCTGGATCATGGTTTTCATTACATGGTTCCTAATGACTACAGGGTTCACAATGCTTTTTGGGCCTATTACAAAGATTCTAGACATCATTCCGGGAGTTGGTTCATTAGTTGGAACTTTGCTCTTCATAGTGTTCGGAATCATCTCTGCGCTTATTATATTCATCGCTTATCTCGGAATGAAGTTCTGGTGGGTGATCCTACTCGGACTGATTGCTTTGATTGGATACGTTATCTACTCGAAGGTAAAGAAAGATCCGAAGTTGGTGCATATTGCGGATGCTAAGAAATCTTAAGCTTGTTGACAATCTAGTCAAAACTGTTTATAGTACGTTCTATTTACTTTATTGGCTTACATGAGCGATAGAAATAAAAAGGGACCGGATTTTGAAAGTGGTGAGTCTAACTCTAGCACGGCTGATAGTAGCCCTAGTTTCAAGATCGACTCTGATGTCTCTGATGTTGTCATGAGTGGGCTTAAATCGACTGGAGCGAGTATTGATGATGCATTGGAAGGTTTTGAGTACACTTGGAATTGCAACTCTCAATCTGAGGCTTCTGAAATGACTCTAGATGAAGACGAGCAACTGTATTTAGAGAGATTGAGAAGAGCGCATCTAAAAATGTGTCAGGCTCCTTCCATGTCACTTTCATTACTTTCTAGACATGGTTTGCTGGCTAGTGATGCTCTACATAATTCGGTCATCAGTAGAAAGAGAGCCAAACTGAGCAAAACCGAGACAGAGGATATGAGTGCAGCGAAAGTAGATAGATCCCTAGAATGCAGTTTTAACCTTGCCACGTCTTTGGTTAGATATGGCAAACTTAGGAAGGCCTTTGAAACACTGATCTTGGTATTGGCTCAAGATAGAAGATATTTTTATTCTGTTAAATTTGTTCCCGAGTTTGATGCTTTTAGAAAAAATTTTTCAAGTCTCTTCTTTTCTGGTGACATGGATGACGTTGATAGATGTAACGCAATATTGATAGCTGCTGGTACAAATGGTGATGATAAGCTCACACAAAAAGTACAGGAAATAATTTTGAAGGACTATCCTGAAAGTGCTCCTATTCTGTTATAACGCCCGACCCCAAACAGACCTCCCCATCATAGAAGGCTGCGAATTGTCCTGCGGCTATTCCCGGGTCGGTTCCGTCTATTTTGACTTGGTTTCCGTCTAGGGTGCAGTTGTAGAAATGTTCTCCGTGGCGGAGTTTGACCTGAAGTTCTTTTTTGTCGGGTGCGCTGCCTGCGAACCAGTTGAAATTGCCTACTTTGAAACTATCTCTGGTCTTTTCTTCGCTGTGATAGTCGTTTGAGATGTAGACGATGTTGCTGTCGACGGATTTGGACACCACAAACCATGGGCCGCCTGATAGGTGAATCCCCTTTCGCTGTCCTATCGTGTAGTACCAGAAGCCGTTGTGCTCTCCCAGCTTTTCGTTTGTTTCATATTCGAGTATGTCTCCCTTTTTTTCTCCCAAATAGTGTTTCACAAAGTCACGAAATTTCAGTTTTCCCAGGAAGCAGATGCCCTGACTGTCTTTTCGTTCTTTATTTGCTAAATCGTATTTCTCTGCCAATTCTCTTACCTCAGATTTTGCCAGATGTCCTATGGGGAAGAGTATTCTGTGTAGTTGTTCTTCTTTTAGATGTGAAAGGAAATATGTTTGATCCTTTATTGGATCAGGTGTTTTCTTGAGGAAGTGTTTTCCGTCTATTTCTGTAATTTGTGCATAGTGTCCTGTTGCAACTTTCTCATAGCTGTCATCAATTTTGTCGAAGAAGAGTCCGAATTTTATATGGTTGTTGCAGAGAACATCAGGATTCGGTGTCCTCCCCTCTTTCACTTCGTTGATAGTGTATGAAACAACTTTGTCGAAATATTCCTTCTGCATAGGAAGCACCTCCAACGGTACGTCCGCCTGTTCACAAACATCACGTACATATTGAAGATCTTCCTCCCAAGGGCAATCGCCTCCCAGGAATTGAAGCTCCTCCTCCAGCCAAATTTTCAGATAGAAGGCGGTGAGATCGTGCCCCTGCTCCTTGAGTAGTCGAAGCGCCACTGAACTGTCCACTCCACCTGATACCAGTACTGCAATTTTCATTGTATTTGATTGTTGTTATTCGGTTGTTGATTTTAGCATATAGTGCGTGAATTTGTATGGGAATTGTATGGGAATTTGACATACGGTTGTGGGGTGGTAGGGTTGGGGATGGTTATTAGTTATTTACGAAATTGGTATGAAGGTACTAATTGTAGAGGATGAGGAAAGAATATCCTCCCGCATTAAAACCATATTGGAGCGTGAATCCTTTGAAGTGAAGGTTTTTAATAATGTAGAGGATGTCATCAGAGATAATCTTGCTTCTTCTTTTGACCTGATTGTACTTGACTTGATGCTTCCTGGTGTATCTGGTGACACGCTTGTTGACTCTTTGAGAAAGTCAAAATCTACCATCCCCATTTTGGTTCTTAGTTCTCTAAGGGAATCCAATAAAAAGGTTAGACTTCTTGATAAGGGGGCTGATGATTACCTAAGCAAGCCATTTGATGAAAGGGAGCTGATTGCTCGCATTAATGCATTGTATAGGAGACATTTAAGCACTGCATTTAAAGAAATGGAGGAACACAATGGCATTAGTTTTCACTGGAAGCAGAATAAAATCACTCGTAATGATGTGGAAAGTTTGCTTACAAACAAGGAATCAAGCTTGCTGGAATTCTTGCTAAGAAATAAAGGAAAGGTTGTTCGAAACGATGATATTCTGTTGAAAGTTTGGGATAGGAAACCTGGATATCATTCGAATCTACTTCAAACTACAATTAGAAGGTTAAGAAAAAAAATTGATGATGACTTTGATCACAAGCTAATTCGTAATGTTCATGGTGTTGGATATATGTTTGTACTACCTGATTTTGATAATTAAACCTTATGGGCTCACGTCTAGATGATCCATCTAACGAATCTGAAGATCTTCCTACTGGTGATGATCAATTTACTCAGGTCTTTAACTCTTTGATTAAATCTTTGACTGCTCGACCTGATGATAAGGAGGATTATAGATATATTGATGAAAGTAGCAGAGAGAGAGTTTTGGAGGAGATTTATTCAGATCCGAGGGCTGCTGAGGATGCTTTCTATCTTTTTAATATAGCAAAGCTTCGCGCTACTGTGAGACTTTTCTTGGAGAATTTTTTGCCGGATGATCCTCATAGAAAAGTTGCATATGCTGTCAAAGCCAATCCGCATAGGGAGGTTCTTAAGGTTCTTATTGAAGAGGGGGTAGACTGTATGGACTGTGCTTCAGTTGGTGAAATTCGTCGAATTGTCTGTCTTGATTTTGACCGTAATTCTATTCTGTATAATCATCCTATAAAAAAGAGAAGGGATATTTATGATGCCTATCACGAATTTGGCGTTCGTCATTTTACAGTTCAAACTAAGACTGAGGTCTCAAAAATTTTGTCTGCTGCAATGGACCTTGACCAAACCCCTTCTATGGAAATTGCGGTGAGAATGCGAACTGATAATCCTGAAGCCACTATAAACCTATCGCAAAAATTTGGAGCTTATCCCGAGGAAGTTTATAAAATACTGAATCTTGTTAAAGAATTGGGATTGTCTCCCGGAATCTCGGTTCATACTGGCTCTCAAAACCCTAGTCAAAAGAGTTATATTGAGGCCATAAGGACAATGTCTAAAGTGGCAGGCAGTGTAGGTGGTGTAATATCTTTTAATGTTGGTGGTGGAATACCTGTTAACTACTTTTACTATGACAATTTTGATACTGCTGAGTATCTTAAAACTATTAGCGATGCCATTAGCGTTGAAAAGAGTAAAAATCCTGCTGCCTTTGCACATGAACACAGAGTCATTATTGAAGTTGGTCGTGCGTTGGTTGCGTCCTCAATGGACTTGGTTGTCCCCATTGTTTCTGTAAGTTCGCTAGATGATGCTCAAGTACTCCATCTGTCAGATGGAATATTTGGCTCCTTTTTTGACTATTCTGTGCACGGCTGGCGATATAATTTTAGGGCTCTTAATGCCGACCATAATATTGCTGATGGTGTACACCTTTCCTCATATACACTCCGTGGTCCTACGAAAACCTTAGCCGACCGTTTAAATGACCCTGAATCTCCTTTCAGACTACCACCGGGACTAACCGTTGGCGATAGACTAATCGTGGAGAATGCAGGCGCATATATGTATAGCGTTGGCAGTAGGGCCATGAAGCGCCCCTCCATTGTTGGATATAATGATCTTCTATTTTGACTTAATCTTCATATTATGACTAATGAAAAATTCTGCCCCCCAAGCTCTGAGACTCCTTCAGTCAGAGAGGTCGTGGATAAACTCTCCCCTGTTGACGAAGGTCTAAAAAGCTCCCATAACTTGATCGAAGAGGTGATAAAACCTCCTTCCCCCATAAATATGGAGGAATTAAGGAACGGACGTTACAAACTTGAAAGTTGGAATTCTTCTGACCTTAGCCCCGCGACTATAAGAGAAATGTCAGATTTTTTCAGGTATATTTTCTCGAATAGTGAGGATCATTCTTGGGGTCAATATGCTTGTTGTCCTGACTGTGACCTAATAATCCCTGCTTCGGAGGTTTTTTCAAGTGGTGATATTGATGTTCCTATCGAAACCATTGATAACGAGTGCTTATTACCTGACTGTAATGAATGCGGATCTCAAAATTATTTTCTTCAAGATCCTGAAAGAACTTTTCAATTTTTATCAGAAAAATTCAGGCACCCAGGGTGGACAATTTTGCTAAGGGACCAGGAAAACGAGGACAAACTTGCCGGGATGATATTTGGATATGTTGCAACTTTGCATGAGGCTTTTAAATCTGAAGAATGGGAGGATCCTTACCTATATTCTAAGATTCCTGGTGAATTGAGATCAAAAAACTTAAGAGACTTTCTCCCCTTTCAGCAAGAATTTGTTTCGTCTTGTGACCTGAAAACGGCTGATACCCCAATGATTATCCTCAACTGCATGGCTATTGACCGAGAGCTTGCCAGAGGTACCGGATTGTTCAGCAATTTGGCCGACCGTTTTTTACAGACTATCCCTGAAAGTGAGCGTCATATGCCTATTATTAGTGAAACTGTGTCTGGCAATGTTATGCACAGTATCCTAACCAGAGTTGGGGCATCTGAGGTTAAACATTCTTTTGGAGAAGAATCTGTAATAATGGTTTACAATTGGAGTGATTTTTACAACGTTTTCGCCCCTAAATAATAGTTAATGTACGAACTAATACTGAATATTTCCACTGTATTTGCCTTCCTTGTCATTGGAGGACTATCATTGTGGAGCGACTACAGATCGAAAGCTAATCGTTCGTTGTGCTTAATGTGTTTTGCAGGTATTTTTTGGATGATAGGTATCTACTTAGGCTTTCGCTTTGCACCTGAGTTTCATAATCTTGCCCTCTATTCCTTTAGACTTTCTTGGGGAATGGGGCTCTTGATAGCATATTATATGTTCCAATTCTTTTATTTCTTTCCCTGCGAGTCATTACCACTTTCACTCCTTAAGAAAAGGTCTTTATTTGTTTTCATATTTATTCTTTCAATTTTCTCTATTTTTACGCCATTTATAAGTGAGGAAATCATTGTTGGAGGAGATCCGCTTGTAGTAGATAAATTTGGTTTTCTATACCCTGTATATTTGATCACATTGATTTCACTTTTTGCTTTTGCTGCTATATTGGGGACGCAGAAGTTACGAAAATCTCTAGGGATCGAGAGGAAAAAGATCTCTTTTTCTTTAATGGGGTCGATGTTTGCTGCAATTATGGCTGTAACAATAAATGCAATATTGCCAGTTTTTGGAATTTTTGTACTTCAAAGAGAATCGGGCTTAATTGCCATAATCTTACTCCTCTCCTTTTTCTACCCAATGCAAAAATACCGATTTTTCGATTTGTCTATTTTCGTCCTTAAAGCTTTCCGTTATTTTCTTTTTATTCTGGTTTTCGTACTTTTGGTATATGGATTTTACTTTATCATTCCTCCATCCAATGCCTTTCTATACGGTGCTATTTCCTCATCCTTTGCGGTAGTTTTCGTCTATCTCCTTAATAAAATCCTTCCCGAGTTTACTAGCAAGGATTTTCGGGAACTTAGGGGAGTATTGGGAGAATTGAGGATAAAAATGAGTAATGTAGATTCTTACAATAAGCTCTATTCCTTGCTCGAGGATGCGTTTGTACTTAGCTTGTACAATAAAAGTATTCACCTGTTGCTTGTTAGCGACTCCTGGAAGGGAAAGTCCATTCCCATTTACCCTAGTGATGAATTTATTCATATTTTAAATGATTCAGCCATGGATATTCTTATTCTTGATGAGCTAGACTTCCAAAGGATTAG
>JAUUZY010000056.1 GCA_030592015.1 Candidatus Peregrinibacteria bacterium
ATAAATAGAGGCAAAACCACGGCGACGATACAGGCGTCGGCGATATACCTCAGGTAACAATCCTTCAAATTTATACAAATTCTGTCGGATTTCATCTCCATATTCTTTACATTTTTGATAGAGTTCTGAGTCAGTCATGATTACTGGGTTAGCAGGTGAGGGTACGCTCACTGTACGCTTAGTTTTCCGCTGGGGCAAGAGGATAGAACGCATTCGAGCTTGCCCTTAAATGAAAAGAGGTGTGTAGTTGTCGCTTCTGCAAGCCGAAAACTATCTCCTCATTTTTCACCCCAATCTCCCCCCACCTGTCCCCGAAACCCTTTTCCCCCTTTACCAAAAGCCGAAAATCTGGTAAAATAAGTAGAAATAAAAATAAAAAAAGATACATGGCTGAGAACGAAAAAAAAGAGTTGCCACAAAATCCTTTAGATAAAGCACCAGATGCCCCGAAACAAGAGGGAGCTGACCTTGTAAAAAGTATCGTGAAGACTGAGACTTCTACAGGTGAAAAGGCTATTTTAGAAGAAGCTCCTGAGGTGGATCTATCTCTTATTCAAGATATTGCCCCTACAAAGAGCCTACCCCTGCTTTTGCTGAAGACCCTATTCGGTATTCTAGTAGTTGCGAGTGCGGTTTCTTTATTGTTCTTTACGTCTCAACTATCAAACAAACTGGATTTTGCTAGTTCTACCTTCAATATTCCAAATGTTTCTCAAGAGCTAACTTCTGGTAATTCTGAGATCACAAAGTTGCAAACTAGTTATAACTTCTATAAATATTTACAGCTAAAAGCTTATTTGGATGAATTTAGTTACTATGGAGATTCGTACATAAAATATTATGAAATTGCGAATAGTCAGACTGTGAATAATGCTGATATACGAGAGGCTGCGGAGTATATGACACTCTTGAATGATAATCTTCGTGATTCTTTTATGAATGCTAAAGATATTATGACCAAAAGCTTTACTGCTCCTCTATTCAGCGAGGAAATTCAAGATGATGCCGCTCTTTTCAGAGTATTCGTAGATGAATTGAAAAAAGAGTTAACCCAAAGGGCTAATGAGTTCTCTGGTAGTGATGATGACCAAGCTAAGAGAGAATTCAAAAATTACACACAAACTACAAATTTGGCGGGAAATGTTGCTCTTCAAAATCTGATAATTCAGTCTGATTTTGACGCTTTGTCTGATACAGAACTTTACGATCTGATAAACAAAATGAATTCTTTGATTGTAAATGATCTGAGTACTATCCAAACTATTAAGGAAAATAGGATCAAATGGTCTGATATTATGAACGAAATTTATTTGAGAACTGTTGCTGTGGATACATATCACAGTGGAAGTTATTTTGATGAGCTTGGAGGAATTCGATATACGAGTTATGACCTCGATAGTAGCGGTCCAAGCATTTCTATCGTTGGTGAGACTAAGAGATTTGATACTACAAACTTTACTATGATTGTGAATTTGATCGATGAGCTAAATAGTTCAGATCTGTTTAAAGATGCAGAGATGCGATCTTTCTCAAAATCCGGATCTGCTGAGGACGGTTATACTGCATCAATTAAATTGAATCTTGGACTTGATGAAGTAAGCACAGCTGTCGAGACAGAGACACAAGCAGCAACAGCAGATGAAGATATTCCTCTACCAGAGGATCTACCCTTTATGTAATTAATAAAATTATGCCAAACGTTTCATATACAACTGAGAAAAGACATCAAAAACTTTATATAAAAGTTTATGCCATGCTTTGCCTGATTATCATTGCAAGTATGGGATTTTTCTCATATCAGAAATGGCAAGAATATACCTTGATAAGTACAGCTGTAGAAAAGAACAAAGATCTCGTTGCCGCTCTTCGTAATAACGTTTCGGATGAAAAATCTTCTTATGAACTAAACAAAGAAGGGTTTAATAATATGAACGAAGAGATTGAGGAAAAATTGGAATATATTTTCCCCTCTGCTGATGATTATACTTCTTTGACAAGGCAAATTGATGCATTCGAAGAAGAATTAGCAAAGAAAAATAGTCCGTTCAATATTTCAAATATTGAATATATGACTGCTGAAGCTACTGATTCCTATGCTTTATTGCCATTTCGAATGAGCATTGAGAGTTCTGATGACAATTTCACGAAATTCTTACACTTATTAGAAAATTCTGGATCTCTTGATGACCAAGTTAGGTTAATGGACATCCAATCAATCAGATTAAATTTCAATGAAGATGATGGCTCAGACATCATTAACTTTACTGTACAAATAAACGCTTATTTTCAATCATAACGTGGATCAAAACGCAGCTGCACAACAAGTTAAAACGACTCAAGCTACTCCAGTAGTGAAAGTTACTGTGCCTGCGGCGGCGCCCCCTGTTCCGGCTAAACCCGCTCCACAAGCGGCAGCACCGGCAGCGGCTCCAGCTCCGGCGGCTCCAGTTCAACCTGCGGCCCCAGCTCCAGCTCCGGCTCAACCAGCCCCAACAGCAGCCAAACCTCAAAGCCCAAAATTAAAACAATTACAAGAAAGTATTTTAGCGGCGAATGTTCCGCAAATAGTCATGAGTGCTATTAGTTTGGCTTTAGATATGGGATCTAGTGATATCCATATTGAGCCATTAAAAACACATGTAAGAATCAGATATAGAGTGGACGGAGTTCTAAAACACATCGTTGAATACCCTACAAATCTGCATCCGGCAGTGGTTTCTCGTATCAAGATCATGTCTAATCTAAAGATCGATGAACAGAGAATCCCTCAGGATGGACGTGCAGATGTGACTACAAAAGATGGTCGTGAGATGGATCTGCGTGTATCGACTTTGCCTACTGTAAATATGGAAAAGATCGTGATGCGTATCCAAGATAAATCGCGAAAAATCCCTGATCTTCCTGACCTTGGAATCGAGGGAATTAGTCTAAAAAATATCGAAGAGGCACTTGCATCTCCGAATGGAATTCTTATCAATACTGGTCCTACTGGTTCTGGTAAAACGACTACTCTTTATTCATGTCTTAATCGCCTCAACAAAGTAGGAGTGAATATCCTTACTATTGAAGATCCGGTGGAAATCCAGGTTGATGGTCTGAATCAGAGTCAGGTTCATCATGATATTGATTATACTTTTGCAAAAGGTATGAGAGCCGCGCTTCGTCAGGATCCTGATATCATAATGGTGGGTGAAATCCGTGACAAAGAGACTGGGGATACAGCTATTGAAGCTTCACTTACAGGTCACTTGGTTTTCTCTACACTACATACAAATAGTGCGGTTGAATCGATTACTCGTATGTTGAATATGGGGATTCAGCCTTATCTTATTACTTCTACTGTTGAATTGATTATTGCTCAGCGACTAGTTCGTAGAGTGTGTGAACATTGTAGAAAGACCGAGAACACTAGTCCAGATATGTTGGAAATGGTAAAAAATGCAATGAGTGATATGAAGGTAGAAGGTGAAATTGACCCAAAACTGCTTCAAGGAATGAAATTTTATGAAGCTGTTGGTTGTGACAAGTGTAATGACGTTGGATATAAAGGACGAACTGGTTTATATGAAGTATTTAGAATGAATAACGCACTAAGAAAATTGATTTCTGATGGCTGTACAATGGTTGAACTCCAAAAAGCTGCGATGGAAAATGGAATGGTTACATTGGAACAGTCGGGTATTATCAAAGCTTTGCAAGGAATGACTACTTTAGAAGAAGTCTACAGAGTGTCACGTAAATCCGAGTAACATGCCAGAAAAAGAAAAACAAGATTTCGCTACCTCTGGCACAGAATCATTTAAAATTCCTGGCCAAGGTAAAAATGAGAAACGGATTGTTCTTACTATTCAGGAAGATACTCCTACTGAAGGGATCGTCCTGGAGAAAGGCAAACTTCGATCTACTGGAAATCCATTTATAGATGCTTATAACCAATTTAATAGATGGCTTGTTAAACATTCTTCTGTTGAAGTCAAAGACAAAGCTACTTTTTTCCACCTATTGGCAGTAATGGTGAATGCGGGTATTCCGATGGTAAAAGCTCTCAGTTCGCTCTCTACCCAGATGGAGAAAACTCCAAGACTGCAGATGGTGGTGGAAAAAATCAAAGATGATGTGGAATCGGGTGCGAGTTTGTCTGAGGCTCTTGGTAGCCATCCTGATGTTTTTGCTGAGCAGGAAGTTGGAATGATTCAATCAGGTGAAGCTTCCGGACAGTTGAGTGGTGTTTTGGAAAATTTGGCTGCGGATACAGAGAAAGCTTATAGTATTAGGGCGAAGGTAAAGAGTGCGATGATGTATCCAATCATAGTAATTTTACTTTTATTTGGTGTGGTTGCAGCGATGATGATATTTGTTATTCCACAAT
>JAUUZY010000027.1 GCA_030592015.1 Candidatus Peregrinibacteria bacterium
TCATGTCAATCCAAATCACTTTCGTGTAGCCATTTTCGGCTCTGCTCGAATAAAACCAAATGACCCCCGTTACAATCAGATTTATTCACTTGCCAGAATGATTGCCTCGGAAGGTATGGATATTGTAACTGGTGGTGGTCCGGGACTGATGGAAGCAGCGAACAAAGGGCACAAAGAGGGACGAAAATCAAAAAAAGTCCATTCCGTAGGACTGAATATAATGCTTCCAATGGAACAAAAAGCAAACAAACACCTTGATGTTCAGAAGGATTTTAGGCTTTTTAGTAATCGCCTGGACCACTTTATGAAACTTTCTAACGTGATAGTAGTGGCACCGGGCGGAATAGGAACTGCATTGGAATTAATGTACGCCTGGCAACTCATGCAGGTTGAACATACCTGCAATCAACCTATTATTCTAATGGGAGATATGTGGAAACCCTTTATTAAATGGATAGAAGATTGGCCTCTCAAGAAAAAATTGATGGCGGAAAGCGATATGATGCCCATTTTCCTCGCGGATCACTGTAGGGAAACCATGAAAATCATTCGCAAAGCTCACAATGATTTTATCCATCGTGGCCCCGGATACTGCTGGAACTACCGAAAATACAAAATTAATGGTGATGAATAAGATAAAAAGAAGCCTAAAAAATGATTAAATTCACGGACCAGCTATTCAAAAAACTCTTTATGGGACTCGTCACTCTAGCTGTAATGATTGGGCTCATCTTAAGTGTGCATCTGCTATTTGAAGTATCCCTGCAATCAAGAACCTTATGGACGGGAAGCATAATTGCTTATTTAAGCATAAATTTAATATTTGATATCAGTGGCATCAAAAAGAAGATCATAATACTAGTGGTGAGCAGTATAGTGCTAGGAATTTTCTTTTTGACGGTTCTAAGTTGGGCGCTCGTACCCAGTCTGATTACGGCTATGGTCATTCTGATTTTGATCATTCTGCTTTATATGACATTCCTGCAATAAAAAAATACATAACAAAAGGCCCCGAACGGGAAATTCAGGGCTTTTTGTCTGGCTCCGATATAGTGCAACGTATGCGAGCACATTTACTACGTGCCGAGCGCTGCTCAGGGCCAAACAATTACCAGAGACTAATTGGCAATGAATACTAAGCTGTACTTTGGTTATTTTGTTTTCGTCCTTCCAAGACGTATTCTTGGGTGCCTATTTGTTTTTAATGTTTATTTTAAAATAATAAGCAGAATATAGGGGGTTGAGCTCTCGCAAGTCAAGCAGAGCTACATTGCAAAGCCTAGAGAGGGTTAGGCAAAGTACTAAAGATTTTTGTTTTTGTTTTTATTCTTTGTTTTTACCTACGTAACCTTCTCAGGGCTCTACGTAAATCTAATTGTAAAGGATCTGCGTTACTGAGAGAGAACTTTCAGCCTGTCCGGAACGTTGTTTTGAATGTTGTCCGCGGCGAAGGTTTCAAAGCATTATATCAAGCTATAATTTTTTATCAAGTTTTTAGTATATACACATCACATACATATTGTGTAATACAATAAAAAACCCTGCATCCCTAAAGGATCGGGTCTTTTTTAGTGCCTTATCTAATTCTAGATCTGTTGTCTGAGTTCATTCAGAATCTCCATCATTTCGGAATGCTCAGCACATTCAAAATCACAACCTAGCTCAATATTAAACTGCCAAGTTCCAATGCAGTCCGGAAAACCGGGACGAGGCCCACTGGAAAGGTTGTTCTTAAGGGTGTCATTACAACAGAAATCTCTATCCTCATCGCTTATGATTGTCACACAGTAATCGCTCACCGCATCACCATATGAGAAAGGTACTACCTCCTCTCCTCCGTCAGAATCATCATCTGGATCGTCTACGGGATCGTATGGATCGTAGGAATCATATGAATAGCAGTCAAACTGACAAGTCTGGCTCAAATTGTTATAGCGCCAGGTTCCAATACAGCCCTGATATACACCCACATACTGGTCGGAACAGCACAAATCCCGTTCCGCCTGAGAGCCAATTCCGCAATCCGCAGGTTCATCGACCGGGACAGACTCATTTACCTCACAAGCAAACGAACAAGCTCTGGCGGAATTATCAAAAATCCAATGGCTTATACCATTACAATCAGGAGTGTCCTCATTCTCATTTTCTGTTTCACAGCAATAATCTCTAATAGCCTGAGACCCAATTCCGCAATAGACGATATTATCAGTTCCATCATCACCATTGCCATCTAATGTATCCCATTTTTCATCATCCCAAACAGTCAGATTACCCCAGGAATCTAAAAAAACATTGCCAGAATCATCAACGGTAAAAGACTCCAGTGTGCTTGTATCTACCAGAAAGGAATCCTCACCTGTTATGACTCTTTCACCACCCACATCATCAATCGTAATGGTCCTGCCTCCCGATAGGGAAACATCCATTAGCATACCTTCCGGAACAGTAATCGTGCCTGTAATACCCGAAAGCCCTTCTGGGAACTCCAATTCTGTATAAATTCCGCTTTCAGCCATAAGAATACTCAAAATGTCCTCTGCCGACCCCTTAAGATTAAGAGTAATTTCATCCGTATCAGCCGTTATAATCTTAACCTTACCTCTATCAAAATTGCCCAAAACCAAGACCGAGTTGGTTGAAGCGACTATCGTTTTCTGATAACTAGCTTGCCTTGCAAATAGCTTTAAATAAGCACCTCCAAGGAGTAATACAGTGATTAATATCAGAATAAGTAGAAACTTTTTCATTTTTCTTTTTATTTAATCTGAAGCCATTCTAGCACTATCAGAGAATGCTTTCAATTAAGCCAAATAGTATTGATTTTAAGGGTAAAAAATGGTACAATAATTAGATTTGTTATAAAAACAAAAGTAATGTCTCTGAATTTAGATACAATCATAGAATTCGCAATCAAACAGAACGCGAGCGATATACATCTTCAAACAGGGAATAAAGCTATTCTAAGAATAAACGGGAAACTTTTGTTAGTGGAAGACTCTAAACCCTTTCAATTAGACGAAGATACTCAGGAATTTAAAGATCTACTCAACGAAAAACAGCATATCTACTTCGAGGAGAATGGAAGTGTTGACTTAGCCTTCTCTCACAACGAGGACATAAGGCTACGTGCCAACCTTTATCGAAGACAGGACGGACTAACTCTCAGTCTTAGGATAATTCGAAACAAATTATTGACTTTTGATCAACTCAACCTGCCCCCTGTGTTTAAAGACATTGCAGAAAACTACAGGCAAGGCTTCTTTTTGATGGTTGGCCCAACAGGGCAGGGTAAAACAACGAGCCTTGCTTCCATTGTTAACCACATAAATGAACATCGCTCTGAGCATATCGTTACGATTGAAGACCCCATCGAATACATTTTTCACAACAAAAAGAGTGTAATTGAACAAAGAGAAATTGGTACGCATACTTCTAACTTCGACAGTTCCTTGCGAGCTGCCATGCGTCAGGATCCGGATATCATCATAATCGGAGAAATGCGCGACCAAGGCACCATGCAGGCAGGCATCACATTGGCAGAAACAGGTCATCTGGTCTTTTCTACAATGCATACTAACAGTTCCGTTCAGACCATTGACCGAATTATCGATACCTTCCCTGAAAACAAACAAAAACAAATCCGAATACAACTAGCTAACACTCTCAGCGGTGTAATTTCTCAAAGACTAGTACCTGGAATAGATGGAGGATTAGTCTTCGCTTTTGAACAGATGCTTATAACCGACGCCGTAAGAAATATTATCCGCACCGAAAAAATTGAACAGATATACAATGCTCTGCAAACCGAAGAAGAGGGAGGCTATGTACGTCTTGAACAATGTCTTGTGAATCTGGTAAGGGAAAAAAAAATCACCAGAGAAACAGCTCTTGCCTATTCAACTAAAAAAGACCTGATTGAAATGTTTGAAAGCTATAACAAATAAAAAATGGAAACTACCAATAAAAATGACAACGTCAAAAATATTCTTTTTGTCGACAACGATAATTCTTTTGTCACTGATGTAAAAGACTGGATAAAGAAGTCGGAAATTGAGACCAAGGACAATCTAAGCTTCACCTTCGTCCAAGATGCCAAAAGCGCCTTAAAAAAGCTGGATGAAATGAATATAAACATGATTATTCTGGAAATCACCTTGCCCATTGTAAACGGTTATTACCTGATCAATGCTATCAAGAATAAAAATAAAGATATTCCAATAATTATATATACAAGTCTTAAGAATCCTCAAGACTTAGCAAAAATGGCTAGCTCTAAGGTAAATAATATATTCCTGAAAGACCTTATGAGAATTCAGGATCTTATAGAAATCATCCGCGGAAGAAAAACTGCAAAAGATATTAATGAAATTGTCATAGAACTAAGTAGTCAGATTAAGTCACTTCACAGCAACACAAATCAGAGTGGGCTCAAGCTGATTCAGTGTCCTCAATGCCATCTGATACTGGCTCCTGACTCACACTTTTGTAATAACTGCGGACAAAAAATATTTAGAAAAACCAAAAAGATCCTGGCAGAAGCAGGCAAGAAGGATGACGAAGTAAAAAAAGAGAATAACGAGAATGGAGATATCAAAAAAACAACCACAAATAAGAAATAAAAACTTATGAACATCGATCAAAAAAAAATAGTTGAAGCTTTAAAGCAAAGAAATGTTGACGAGAAAGAAATCAACAAATTGGTGGAAGAATCTGAAACAAAAAAGATTCCTTTGAATGAGGTTCTTGCAAATAGACACGTTCTACCGGATGAGGAGTTGGGGAAATTAATTGCGGAAATAACAGGCTTCCCCTTCATAAACTTATCACAAATAGAAATCTCTGGTGATATATTGGAAATTATTCCTGAAAATATTGCCATGAAACAAGGGGTGATCACTTTTCAAATTGATGAAAAAACCGACAAAATTAAGCTGGCAACCGTCAACCCTTTCGATCTGGAGATGATACACGATATCGAGAAGAAAATCGGCCGCGAAGTGGAGGTATATTACACAACTGAACAGAATATTAAGAACATTATTGGGAAATATCATCAGGAACTTAAGCACATTTTCCTCAGGCTTATTCCCGATAGCTTCAAAATGGATAAAGTCCAACAGATGGAAAAGGGGGCTAAGAAGAAAAACAAAGGGGCTGATGAAGGAATTGATGAAGAAATTCCCATTGTGGAAATATTCGACACTATTTTGCTACATGCTTACAGACACCACGCTTCGGATATTCACATCGAATCGACAAAAGAAAACACTATCATAAGATATAGAATCGACGGCGTACTGCATCAGGTAGTGGCCTATCCAAGAGTTGTGCACGAACCCCTTATAACCCGCTGTAAGATTATGGCAGGACTGAGAATTGATGAGACACGCGCCGCCCAGGACGGAAGGATTACCACTAAACTGGATAACGACAACGTAGCTTTCCGCGTATCAATTCTTCCCACTCACTTTGGAGAAAAAGTGGTCATGCGTCTTTTGGTTGATATTCAGGAAGTTGTCGATCTGGTTGAGTCAGGATTAAGCGAAACAGACTACAAAAAAGTCATCACTAACTCATCTAAACCATACGGAATGATGATAGTTACCGGGCCGACAGGTTCAGGTAAAACCACAACACTTTACAACATCATCAAGCTTCTCAATTCGGAAGAAATAAACATCTCCACCATCGAAGACCCCATCGAATACGGTATTGAAGGAATAAACCAGGTTCAGGTAAATCATTCCACCAACCTGACTTTTGCGAATGGACTGAGAGCTCTGCTAAGACAAGATCCAGACAGCATTCTAGTGGGTGAAATTCGTGACGAAGAAACGGCAAATATTGCCATTGAATCTTCAATGACGGGACACATGGTATTTACGACCCTACATGCCAACAGCGCATCAGTCGGTATCCCAAGACTTATTGAAATGGGCATTGAACCCTTCCTTTTGACGGCAGCTATCAACTGCCTTATTGCTCAAAGACTTGTGAGAAAGCTATGTAAACACTGCCTTTCCAGTCAGAGCTTCTCAACTGAAACACTCAACCATATTTTCCAGCGAAAAAATATCCAATCTATTGTACATAAGATTATGAAAGAAAATTTTGCCGAAGATGATGATTTAAAAGCTCTTGGTATTGAGGATAATTACATTTTCTACAAAGCAAATGGCTGTAAATCCTGTGGATTTACAGGCTATAAGGGGCGTATAGGAATTTATGAAGTTATGGAAGCAAGTGAACCATTAAAGAAAGCCATTATTGAAGGTCTAACCTCCGACGAAATAGAAAAAATTGCCGTAGAAGCCGGAATGTCCACCATGATTGAAAATGGCATTAGGCAAGCATTGTCCAGTACCACCTCTCTGGAAGAAGTTATCCGTGTAATAAAATCCTAATATTAATGCAAGAAGAAAACATTGAACCAAAGGACTTAAGTACAGAACCTGAAATTAAACAGAAAGAAACTGATGCTTTTGAAAGTGCCACAAAGAAAAAGGAAAAGAAAAAAGGACTTGTAGAAAGACTAAATGAAATAGGCACAATTAAATCTAAAGAGATAGTCGAGTTCACACGACATTTGTCCGTCATGTTAAGCGCAGGAGTGACCATTTTTGAAGCCATCAACTTCTTAAAAGAGCAGGCAAGCAATAAGGTATTTGCCTCAAAGTTGACACGAGTAATAGAAAGTCTGAACAACGGTCAATCGCTTTCAGCCTCGATGAAAAGATTTCCTAAGATATTCCCGGAGATCTATACAAACATCATTCACGTGGGTGAAAATTCAGGAACGCTTGCTGAAACCATGCTGGATTTGGCAAATCACCTGGAAGAAAGTGAAGACTTCAAGAAAAAGGTTAAAGGCGCTTTAATTTATCCGAAGATAATCCTTATGGTCATGGGGGGCTTTATGGTTGTTCTCTTCTTCTGGGTAATGCCCCGCATACTGAAGATATTTGAAAGTCTGAATGCCGACATTCCGCCAACGACAAAAGTGGTTATCGCTCTAACCAACTTCTTCCAAAACAACGTAATCCTGCTTATAGTAAGCATTATTGGCATCATTGTGCTGTACAAGGTCATGATGAAGCACCCACGAATCAGATATCAAAGAGATCTTTTGTATTTAAGGATACCCGCGCTTGGAAGAATTGTACTTAATTACAACACCACTCAACTGAGTCAACACTTCGGAACCCTATTTCAGAGCGGACTAACTATTGTCAAATGTCTTGAAATCACCAGTACTGTACTAAAAAATAGTGTTTTCAGAGAGGAGGTCAGTCATATGGCGGAAAAAATTAAAAAGGGATATTCATTTTCACAGAGTTTTAAGAAAGATAGTGAGTTTCCTTCAATGTTTATCAAATTGATAAGAGTAGGAGAAAGAACAGGAAAACTGCCTTATGTTATTGACTACATGAAAGGCTATTACAAAGGCCTGGTAGATAATGATGTGAAAAACATTACTACCATCATAGAACCTTTAATTATGGTTCTGCTGGGCCTTATGGTAGCCGGACTAGTAATCACAGTCATTGGACCAATTTATCAATTAATTGCCAACGTGGGAGCTTAATGAAAAGATGGTTAAGAAACAACATCGGCTCAAACAAAACAGGGTTCACCTTTGCAGAAGTACTGATCACAATGGCACTTTTTATGTCTCTAGCGAGCGTGGGTGTAGGAGCCTACTTCAGATTCTATCGGTTCTCATTGGTCAATAACGATGCAAGTAAGGTAATCAAAGTACTTCATGAGGCAAGATTCCGAGCTATGAAAAATCCATACAATTCCGATTACGGAATACACCTTGGATCTAGCAATAGTGAGCTTACTGTCTTTCGTGAAACTTATAACCCAGCTAATCCGGAAAATACAATTACTTTCCTGGAGCAATTAGACATTACAGAACTGAATCTTCTACCTAACCTAACTGTCACCAATGATATCGTCTTTGAAAACATGACTGGGAAAACAGAAAATTCAGGCTCATTCACAGTTAGCAAAGAGGAATTTAGTTTTACTTTCAACATTAACGAACAAGGTGCCTTTGAATAATACAAAAAGAAAATTTTGGCAGAATAAAAAAGGTTCAAGTCTTGTTGAGCTGATAATCGTAACCGTTCTTTTTGCCATATTTATACCAGTTTCATTAGGAATTTACATCGGTGGAAGAAAAATTACGGGACAATCCTATATACAGCACGCAGCTGCCACCACTCTGACAGAAACAATAGAGATACTGGAGTTTTTGAGAAATGACGGCTATGATTTACTGACTGAGGGAACCTTCTATCTTATTCGAAATCCGGGTAATAACTCTTGGTTAATAAAGGGTGACCTTCCGGATAAAGATACATTTGAAAGATTAATCACAGTATCAAATGCATTAAGACATGAATCTAACGATGATCTATTCTTCGACGGAGATATAGGAACTTCGTATGAAGATACCAACACCAAAAAAGTAGAAATTGAGATTTTGTGGGCACCGGACTATATTCCTCTAGATCTGATCAGTCGCACTTTTTACGTTAGTGATTGGCAAAATGATTACACCTACCCCTCAAGCTAAAATGAATAAAATGATATCAAAGAATCGGGGATCGACCTTCATTGAAATGCTTTTATATATAGCTATCTTTCTGATTCTCACCCCTATCATTCTTACAGTAGCAATAAATTCTCTTAGAACAAGCCAGTCATACAATCTTGAAAAAAAACTCAATATTGACGGACAGTTTTCCAGTGAAAGAATTTATAATCTTATTACTGGAGCTAAAAAAATTGACTTAGCTGATTCAAATTTAAATACCGTTTATGGCAGGCTAGCCATTGTGGATCAAAATGATGGAACGGTAATTATTGAACTCAATTCCGCCACTAACAGAATAGAAATCACTGAAGACGGACAGACATCAACGCTAACCTCACCACAAAACAGTGTGGAACAACTATATTTCGAAAAAATTCCCGATAATCTAAACGATCCGGATATCGCCCTGGGTATCAACATAAGAATGAAAATGGTTGGTGAAGAAACAGAAATAGCGAACCAGGCCTATGTACTATCTGCTAATTTACATAGAGCTGATTACGACGAGGATTCTTGTCCGGATTATATGGATTTGTATCCAAGGCACACTGAATGCTGTGGTGATGGAGATGGTGACGGCACCTGTGACGAACTGGATAACTGCATTATGGAATACAACCCTTTCCAGGAAGATTATGATGCTGATGGCGTAGGTGACAGTTGTGATATTTCCGCCTTTTTGGGTGGTGGTACGAGTGGCAATACTCAATCGCTGGGTGCATTTAACTGCAGTACAGATGCAATGCTTTTGGATTTGCTTTATGCGGATCCGCCTATGAACACCGCCGACCTAAAATCAATCCTTCTTAGTTCATCGCCCTTATCACCAACAGTACTATGGGCACTGGAAAATACCTTTCCATTAATGTCGGATGGCCATCTTAATCAAGTGCTTCTCAACAATATGGCTCTGCCTCAGGATATCTATGAAGCAATCATTCTGTTGGACATACCACAGGGTCATCTTAACCAAATAATAGACGCTCAAGAGGAATCCGAGGAAATTCCATATGTTGTCTACCACAATTCAATTACCACTTACACAAATATCACCTTTTCTACTGATGCTCCGCCTGAAGAAAGCTGGATAAATATACTCAACTTTTCAAACCCCGACTACCCGCTTTGCGCTGCCGGTTACCTTAATAAGACGGATATCTTCGTTCTTGATGTTCAGAACGGATCTGACAGCATAGCAGTGACTACTACAACGGCATCAGGAAGTGCAACAAATTATCTTACAACAGAAGATAATTATATCGTGAATAGCCAAGGCTTTGCGATAGAATTCAACGAAAAAGTCGGAAACGCCTACGCCATCCTGATTACATCCTACTCCTGCACTGAAGAACTGGAATCGGTAGAAATCAATTTTGGAACAGGGGCTGATATTATCAATCCTCCCACCACTGACACCGAGTATGAAGCCATCAGATACACCTCATATTGTACAGGAGGATGTGCCACCAACTGCGGAGATGTCGGTTCCGGAATCGCTATCTTTAATGTTCTTAGTGACTCCTGCTATATGGCTGATCTGAGCTATCCTGAATGGTGCTCCCATTGGTATACCTTTGAAGACAACGATACGGATCATCCAGCCTTTGTGGGTGGAACCCAGGAAGGTGAAGCAACTGTCTATTGGGAAAAAACCCTTAAAAGTATAATAAATGAATTGCAGTTGGAAAATCTGCAGAGTATTACCGTTACCGGAGAAATTGCTTTTCAGAGTATTACTCAATTTTTCTGTGACACTTTGTCCAGCAGTTGTCCTATGAACGGAGATTTGGTGGGAACACAGGATGTTGAAATATATAATTTCGAAACGGAAGTTTGGGTAAAAATTGGTGAAACCAATTTAGACGGAATCATCAGCGACCAGCAGTCATTTGAAATAGTCTACAGCGAAATTGATGTGGCTGACTTTATAGGAGGATTAGGAAATGAGCAAATCAAAGCTCGCCTCGAATTCAATTGGGACGGTAATCCGCCATCGGGCACAAGTGCTCCAAGCTTTATGCTGATTGATTATTTTACGGTACATCTTAAATGGTAAACATGCTCCTCAAAAATAAGAACAACAAAGGGTTCATTGCCATTCTGAGCTTGCTCATAATCTCAACCATCAGCATGATCATTGCCATGACTATATTAAAAGATGGTGTCGACAATGCATCGTTGTCACTATCGAGCATATACTACGAAAATGCCAAACTCAATTCCACAATATGCCTTGAAGACACTCTGGTTCGCATGAAGCTGGAAGAACAATTCAGCCAAAATCTCAATTACGCTTTGGAACAAGGTCAGAGCTGCTCAAGTATCATTCAATGGTATACACCACAATTGATTACAGATGGAAGATGGGAAACGCTTGTTGATCTGGAGGTGAGCGGAACCAGCGGTAATTTTAGCCGCACATTCAATTATGCGCTCAAAATAAAACGAGTGGATGTGAACCATCTTGATGGCAGTGTCGAATATGTAAATAATCTTGAAATAATTTCTATCGAAGAACTTTCCAATTAATGACAAACCAAAAAAATAAACGTGTAGGCCTAATCATTAAAGACCGAAGTCTATCTGCGGTCGAAGTTGCAATGGAAAAAAATGGTCCAGCCGTGATCAATTATTCAAAAATTCTTCTTAAGGAGGGAATCGTAGAAAACGGCTGTGTAATTATAAATAAGGAGAGCTTTCAGGAAGCGGTAAAAAAACTACTTGCCAACGGGGCAGGAGGTCCCATTAAAACAAATCAACTTCTCGTTTCAATACCCGAAGAAAAAGTATTCAGTCACCAAATCGATATCCCAAAGGATAAAATTAATGATACGGACTTTATCAAAGAAGCAGCCGATGATTTCATTCCGATTGAGCTAAATAAAGCTGTATTTGACTACAAAATCATTCATGAAAACGATAATAAGAAAAACGTCACGTTGAGTTTTGTAGCAGTACAAAACAATATCGCGGAACCAATCATAAAAGCCCTTAAAGAAATCGGAGTAGATACAATGGGTATGAATGTGGACGTCAATTGTATAATAAGGAGCTTTCACAACAGCCTAAACAAAACCGAGGGAGATTATCTACTGTTGAACTTAAACCTGGATGGGTATCTGCTAGCGGTTAATCCGATGAATGACGGCGTAACCAAAATCATGTCCAAAGAAGAGGGAAAAGAAATATTGGACAAAATTAAGGCGCTTTTCAATCTCTCAAGCGAGGAAGAAGTCCAGGAATTCCTAATCAAATCAAAACAAAAAGAAGGACTAAGTGAAGAACAGAAAGCTAGTATTATGAACTCTTTTAAGCCGTATCTGGATAATCTTTCACTAAAAATCAGACAGCTTATCTCTGCCGCAGAAGTTCAGGAGCCAGTCAAATTAAACACAATTTATCTTGTCGGTATGTTAGCAGGACTGCCGGGCATAGAAGAGGCTATAACCAGTTTACTGCCTGAAATCTCAATAATAAAAGGTGTAAAATATACTGAAATTCCTCAGGAAATTGAAACTGACGCCCTTGAGGGAATTGGCCTGTGCATGGATGACTCACTACCGAACGACAAAAACTATTTCAACCTGCTACCTCAAAAAAAGAAGGACGAGGTCAATCTCGGAAAAATATGTCCAAAACTGAAATTGCTATCCGTTTTAATAACAGTGGTTTTTATGATTGTCGGCGTACAAATGAGTTTAGTAACTGCCAGAAACTACCTAAAGTACAGAATCACATCCCAGGAAGTGCTGATCTATAATAATCAAGCTCTAAACCCATATGCAACCCAAATAGCCAAAATCAAACAACAGACAAAACAGAAAAATGAACAAATCCTTTCCCTTATATATGATTCCCTGCCAGTTAGCTATATCATACAGGATCTGGACTCTTACAACATGAATGGAGTAACAATGGTCAACATAAACTACAAAGATGTCACTTCATTGAACGCACCCGACATCAGCGTAAGAGCGAAGA
>JAUUZY010000038.1 GCA_030592015.1 Candidatus Peregrinibacteria bacterium
AAGCCTCAAACTCATACTCATTTGTACCGTAAGAGAGATTGTTGAAATTTGATTGAGCCTTATAAGCGAAAGTGCCATCCCCATATTTAAAACTTTCCAGTGTATATACATCCCTATATTCACTATTCCCATTGCTTGTTCCCATGGCAGTAACAACAACCTTACTCGTATTTGGGGAAACAGTACCTTTGAATTCAATCGGCTCTTCATAAATAGTATGACCATCCACAGGACTACTGATCCTTATATAATTATCAGAGATTTCTTCGTTTTCTTCCTCATCTTCATTTTCATCAATTTCAACATCAGTCAAAACAGGCTTGGGAGTCTCAGAGCCTTCCAATATGGACACCCTTGTTTCCAAATCCATAATTTTTTGTTCTAAATCCTCAGTTACAAGCTGGCAACCAGAAAGCAGTACAAGAACTAAAAATAATGCGCAAAATTTAAATATCTTCCTCATGTCCCACATTATACGCAAAAATAGCCCTTTACTTCAACTTCTTCTTTAGCGAATTTAGCTGCTCCAAGGCTTGAATTGGCGTTAGGTTGTTCACATCCAGATCTCGAAGCTCCTTGTAAATTTGATTGTCAGATTCCTTAATTGCTGTGTGAGTACGAGAATCTCCCTTTTCAAACATATTTATCTGGTCCTTGTTTACTGATTTATTGCCAATGGATTTTTCTTCCAGCTGACTAAGCACACCTCTAGCTCTGGAGACAATATCCACAGATAGACCGGCCAGTTTTGCCACTTCAATCCCATAACTCTTGTCCACCCCACCATCCACTATCTTGTAGAGAAAAACCACGCCCTCTTCTTGATTTTCCCTCACAGCAACGCTCAGATTCAGGCCATGCGGAAGTTTCTTCACCAAATCAACAAGCTCATGATAGTGAGTAGCAAACAAAGTTTTCGCACAGATACGGTCATGAATGAATTCGCTGATTGCCCAAGCAATACTCACTCCATCGTAAGTAGAGGTCCCACGTCCAATTTCATCCAAAATAATCAAACTTCGATCACTCGCATTATTCAAAATATAAGCAGCCTCCTGCATCTCAACCATAAAAGTACTCTGCCCTCTCACCAAATTGTCAGAAGCCCCAACTCTGGTAAAAATCCTATCCACAATTCCTATCTTCGCAATTTTAGCCGGCACAAAACAACCGATCTGAGCCATCAAGACGGTCAAAGCCACCTGGCGTAGATACGTAGATTTTCCACCCATATTCGGTCCCGTAATCAGTTGAAAACTACTCAGTTCATTCATTTTACAATCATTCGGCACAAAATTCTGAGCAAAACCAATTTGTTCAACAACAGGATGTCGACCATCAATAATATCTATCAAATTTTCATCCAAAATTTCAGGTCTAGCATAGTTATTCTTCACAGCGATATAGGCAAAATTAGACAGAACATCCAACTCAGCCAGCGCCCTCGCATTCTTCTGCAAGTTAACAATTTCCTTCACAACTTCCATTCTAACTTTATAAAAAAGATCATATTCCAGCTCCTTTATCCTATCCTCAGCATTCAAAACCTTTTCCTCATATTCTTTCAGCTCGGGAGTAATATATCTTTCCGCATTAACCAAAGTCTGTTTGCGAATATAATCATCCGGCACAGAAGCCAGATTCGTCTTACTTATTTCAATGTAATAACCAAAAACTTTATTGAACTTCACCTTCATAGAATTAATCCCGGTCCTCTTTATCTCCCTTTCCTGCAAACTCTGAATAAAGCCCTTCCCCTCAGAACTTATAGACCTCAGATCATCCAGCTCACTATTGTAGCCGGTCTTGATCATTCCACCATCACGCAGAGAGATCGGCGCTTCATCAGCAATCGCCTTTTCAATCAAGCTGGTCAGTTCAGGTAGGGGATCCAGCCTTGAACTGATTCTTCCCAACAGACTTTTCAATTTTTCTTTTATCATCGGAATTTTCTCCAAAGACAATTTCATCGCAATCAGATCACGAGCATTTCCACTCCCAATGCTCAGGCGACTAAGCAGTCTTTCAACATCATAAAGGCTTTTGAGTTCCTCTCGAATTTCACGCAGCAAACTGGAGTCTTTTACAAAAATATCTATCTTAGACAGGCGATCGTCAATTTCTTCCTTTTCAAGAAGAGGATGAATTAGCCAGTTGCGAAGCATCCTTCCACCCATCGCACACGCAGTTTGATCCAGCACCCAAACAAGACTACCTTCCTTTTTCGCATCTCGGTTCGTATAAAAAAGCTCAAGATTTCGAATACAAGTCTCATCAAGAGGCATGTACTTGGAATTTTCAAAATATGAAATTTTGTTAATGTGTTTCAGCTCAGTTTTCTGTGTTTCCCTCAAGTATTCATAGAGCATGCCCGCACTACGCACAGCCAAATCCTTTCCATCCAGACCAAAAACCTCAAGCGAACGAATATCAAAGTATTTCCGAAGAGAAACTCCAGCATCTTTCGCATATTGGAATGTGAATATGTGAATTGTTTTCATTTTATTCAAAATTGCAGAAACTCCGGGATTTTTCTCCAGAAATTTATCACTAACTATCAATTCTGAAGCCTGAATTTTCATAAGCTGTGACTCTAGATCCTTCAAGCTTTGAATCTCAGTCACTTTAAACTCGCCAGTAGTGTTATCAGCGAACGAAAGCCCCCATTTCCTATCAACACCAACTATACAAGCAATGAAATTATTCGATTTCTTGTCCAAAAGATGCTCATCAAAGGTAGTCCCAGGCGTAACCACACGAACCACCTCTCTCTGAACGATCCCTTTGCCATCCGGCTTAGTAACCTGATCACAGAGCGCAACCTTCTTTCCCGCCTGCGTCAGCTTGTAGAGATAGTTATCCAGGGCATGATAGGGAATCCCACACATTTTTGCCTCAGCAGCAGCACCCTTGTTGCGTGAAGTCAGGGTTATCTGCAAAATCTCCGCAGCCACAACAGCATCCTCAAAAAACATCTCATAAAAGTCGCCTAGTCGAAACATCAAAATGCAATCTTCATATTGCCGCTTAATCTCATTGTACTGCACCATCATCGGCGTCAACTTTGCCATAGTATTTTTTTTAACAGGGCCACATTCTAATGAATCTTTAGCGAAGTGAAAAGTGTATAGAATTTGACAAAGGGTTTAATGGGGAACATGCCCTTGACAATACAAGGAAATATGGTAAAGTGAGAGTCTAATAATTATAACAAATCTGGCTATGAGTCAAACAACAGAACAAATGCATGAAGGGGACGGGCCAGAGCATGTAGATGCTGTTCAAGCTTTAAATGCTGGCGAAGTACCAAAGGCGACTGAAGTAGATGACTTGGTTAATGTAACTCACGGGTTTTATGACAGGCTAGGAGCGGGTAAAGTAAACAGATATGAGCGTGGAAAAGAATACGTTTTAAAGTGTCGTAGAATGGAAGAAAAAATTTCAGATTTTATGACTCAATATCAAGATGAGCTAGAGACCATGAGTTTTCCTGAGCTTCAAACAGCTCTATCTGAAATCAGCAAATTGCTTAGTAAACTTCACGATTTAAGCAGTGTTCACTATAACGATCTAATTCAGGATAAAAGTATGCTTACACATCAAGACTTTTTACTGGACGAAACTCTTATAGAAAGGGCTGAAGATCTAGTAGCAAGGCTTAAAGACCTTGTAGATGAAAAATCTGAAGTTCAAGGAGTAGATCAGATGATGTCTAACTAAATCATAGGAAATACGTCTATAGTAGGCTCATCGTAAGGGTGAGCCTCTTTTTTATATTCCATAATTCATGAAATTAACACCATAATGCTCCTTAACCTTATCAACTGCCTCAAAAAGCTTCAATTTTTTGTCATTCTCATTGAATAGGCTCAAGTTGTAATTCTTTTTTAGATTGCTAACACCTATTCCGATCAAGCGTATAGGGTTTTCATTGCTATAATTTTCCATAAACAAAGCCTTTGCCACCGGAAACAACTCGCTATCAATAGCGCTCCCTCTATCCAAAGATTTTTGCGCAGAATAATATTTGAAATAAGGCTTTCCCGCCTCCTCAAGCTTGTACTTTATTTTCACCGAAACGGTTTTTGCCCTCATGCCATGCTTCCGTAATCTATAAAAAACCTTGTTTGAAAGCTCCCTAAACACCCGCATATGAAAATCAAGGTCAGTCACAGGCTTATAGAGAGTTCGCTCATTGGAAATAGATTTTGGCAACGAATGACTCGAATCCACCACCCTATTATCAACACCATTCGCCCTCTTCCACAGCGGGATAATATTCAAACCAAAAGTATTTATAAGCTTTTGCAAGCTCATAGAATTCAAATCCCCAAGAGTCTCAAGCCCAAAGCTACTCAACACTTTGAAAGTCTTAGGACCAATTCCAGGCATAGCTTTCAAAGAGAGAGGGGACAAAAAATTTCTTTCACTAGCAAAGGGGACAATGGTTAATTTATGTGGCTTGTTCAAACTGGAAGCTATTTTTGCCACAGTCTTGTTGCTTGCTAGCCCACAGGAAGCTGAGATATCAAGACTGTCATGGATTTTGAAAAGGATAGCTCTGGCAGCCTCCTCGGGAGTCATTTTTAGGAAGCTTAGACATTCCGTTATATCCAAATAGGCTTCATCAATAGATGTCATTTCAACGTCAGGAGTAAACTCATTAAAGATTTCAAACATCTTTCCTGAAAATTCTCTATAGGCACTAAAGTGACCAGGGACAATAACAGCATGTGGACATATTTTTTTAGCCTGATAAATAGGCATTCCAGAATAAACTCCAAGTCTCTTGGCCTCATAGCTCGCAGTAGAAACAATTCCATGTGTATCGCTATGACCTCCAACCAAAACCGCCTTGCCCTTCAGTTCCGGATTTAGTGCTTGTTCCACCGAGGCAAAAAAAGCATCGGCATCAATATGAAGAATAATTCTTTTTTTTTGCTTCAGCGCAATCTCAAACATAATATTATTTTATCTTCAACGCGGTAGATGCTTAGCTCTCCGTGAATTTAAAACATTACAGTTTGGTCGTTGAGTTTGTAATGAGCAGTCTTCAAAGACCTTCGCCATTTTCGAATTTTTGACTCAACTTTCTGCACAAAATTTCTTTTTTTTCCATTAAAGGCTTTTTTCCATCCAGCTCTTGGATTGATTTTCCTCTTATGCATTTTTATTGCAGAACGATTTTTGCTCGCTGTGTTGATAGTGATTGTAAGAAACATAGGTTTATGGGTTAAGATGTTTTTTAATAGGGTGAAATAGAGCTAAGCAAAGCTGCCCAGCGAAACTGTTTTAAGAAACGAAATAAATGTGCGACCTAAAGGTCTGACTAACCGTATTGTCGTATAAGTGACGTCACCGTCCCTTGCACGAGCAATTCTTCCAGAGGATAAATATCGCTAAAGTTTTTGTTTTCAGCTTTTAAATATACTTTGTCGCCATCTTTTACATATCTCTTCAGGGTATTACCGTTATCAACCAGGGCCACAACAACGTCTCCATTCCTAGGCTCTTTTTTTGAATTCACTATCACCAAATCTCCATCAAAAATTCCTGCATCAATCATACTGTCACCATTTACTGTAAGGATGAAGAAGTCTTCAGCATTTTCAGCCATATCCTCTCCAACATTCATCCAACCGTTAACATATTCATCGGTTACCACAGGGCCACCGGCAGGAATAGCTCCAAGGATTGGTAGTTTTATTGATGAAGCAACAGAAACTAATTTTTCCTTAACACTTTCAAGTAATTTGATTCCTCTAGGAGTATCATCCTTTTGAATAAACCCTTTTTCCTTCAAAGCCTTAAGATGTTTAAGGATACTATTGTCAGAACTGACATTAAAATTTTCTCGCATCTCCTTTATAGTAGGAGATTTTCCATGAACCATTTGATATTCCTCAATGAATCTCAATACTGCTTCCTGTTTTTCTGTTAAATGTTCAGACATAAGATTAATTTTTATTGGGTAAGTGTATACTCACCCTGGAGTATAGGTGAGCACACACTCACCGTCAACACTAACTTTCCAACCCCCTTATAGAATCCCTTCAAAAAAAACATGCACAGTCTAGAAAACCGCACAGGCAAGACAAAAAACGCCCTCGTCAAAAGCACCACTTAAGACAAATATGTCAAAAGTTTTTAAAATTTGGAGCTATGCATCGAAAATATTCACCGTATGAAATCCAAAAACAACCGCCAGCGGAAGAAGGTAAAATAATTGCCTATGTTTATTATAGTACCTAACCATTTCATTGTATTTCTTTGAATTTACAACAAGCCCCTTCGCAACATCATCAAGATCCTTTCTAAGCTCCAAAAAGTTCGTATCTTGTGCCATTTCCTTATTAGCATTCCCCATCTCAACAGATTTCTTTATAGAGATACTCAACTCATTTTCATATTCAACTTTTCTAGCTGTAGGACTATATTCTCTCGCAGCCAGAGCCCGTTCCTTTATTAATTGATTCAACAGTTCTCCATTTTCATCACTAAAATTTTTAACACTTTCAACAAGGTTAGGAACTAGATCCTGCCTTTTGTTCAAGCTATCCATGACAATTTCCCACTGACTCCCAATAGATTTTTTCAAATATCGAAAATGCCTCAGCCCTGAAATTGCCCAGAGCAAAAGTATGAAAACTATCGCACTCACTACTATCAAAATATTTATTAGATCCATCTAAATGCTTAAGAACTAAAGAGAAGATAACATATCTTTCACCATCTGTGCAGATTTTTTCCAGGAATATTTTTCAGATAGATCTCCAGACTTTTCGGAGAAATTCGCCATCATTTTTGCCATCTCCCCCTCATTGTCAGGATCTACAAAGTCCGCCATATCACCGGCAATCTCCCTATGAATTTCAATATCAGACAAAATCAGCGGAGCTCCACAATTCGCAGCCTCAAGCAGAGGAATGTTGAATCCCTCCTCCTCAGACAGGTGAACAAAGGCAAGCGAACGCGCATACAAAGCAGCCAAAGTTTTATCATCCACAAAACCGGTTTGTACAAGTCTACCCGCAGCCTCCTGAGAATAACTTTCAAAACTGGAATAGAGTTTATTGTCGAATAATTTATCACCCACAAGAACCAGGGGAATCATTTCGCCATCCTTCACAAACATAAAATATTCTTTAATAAGAGTATCAACATTTTTCCTCTCATCATATCCACCACAATAAATAAAGTATCTGCCCTCACTCAACTGATACTTTTCCAGAATACTTTTCGCATAAGATTCTGACACTTCCTCCTTATAGGCATCACCCGCATCATTATAAACAACTTTTATTTTCCCCTCATCAACCTTACAAAACTGCGTAATATCTTTTTTGGAAGTTTTTGAAACTGTAAAAACAAGATCAGCTTTATTTACCGCCTTCTTACTTTGCGCATGGTACATTTTTGAAAGAAGTTTTCTACGATATTTCTTATTCTTCCACGGAATACAATCATGAATAGTCACAACCGTTTTAATCCCATTCTTATACCAATCTGCAGACCATGGATTCGATGCATAAGGGAAGAAAGCAATGTCCACTTTCTCTTTTTTGAAAAATTCAGGAATCTGAATTTGCTCCCACCAGGTTTTTCGAAAACCGGCCGGTCCACGCTTTCTCTCGCTTAAAACTTTCAGCTCAACATTACCTGGGAAAAGCGATTTTACTTCGTCCGGAACATCTTCAGGGACGACTAAAAGATATTCATTCCCTATATCAATTTTCGCCAACTCCTTAAACAAATTTTTTGTATACTGACCAATACCAGTATAAGGCTTCCCCAGAAATCTCGCATTTACAGCAATTTTCATTTTCCAAAATTAAGAAGTAGTCTCACAATTTCCTTAGTTCCATTTTTTATTTTAACTGAAGAATCAAACACATTACTCATCGCCATTTCAATTGTATTTACGAAATCATTCGCTTTTATTTTCCCACTCAAAATCGACCATCCAATATCTCTTCCCATAACCCTAGCATTCTCAACCTGATCCCCTCTACTTCCGTAACTCAGCGGAATAATTACAGCCCGCTTCCTCAGTAAAGCGATCTCGGCAAGACTATTCGCCCCACCCCTCGAAACTATCAAATCAGACATCG
>JAUUZY010000020.1 GCA_030592015.1 Candidatus Peregrinibacteria bacterium
GTATTGTAAAGATCCGTATCACTCCATTTTTTCTGCCATTTTTTTTCAACTTCAGAAGCCTTATACTCGCGCATTCCAAAAAATATTAATTATGCTTTAGCGAGCAGAATAGTACTTGAACTTACAGGGTCAGGCAAACAAATTAATCCCCACTATAGCTTATATGATCAACCATAAGCCTAGTATCATCAACATCTTTAGTATCCTGTATGCTTGGATACAGGTCTTGAATTCGATATTTTATGTCATTTTTCTCAGCCTTTTCCGCACCATCGGTCAATTCTTCAGCTTCCGCAGTAATGTCATTCAGAGAGTAAATGATCTCATGAACCAATCCATCATCATCCGTAACGGGATATGCGGTGAATAGAACCAATATTTCATTATCTCCACTAATCATTCTATAAGGGCCAAACCTTTCAATTTTTTCAACACTTTGAATTATACTGGTATTTATAGACACCATTTTTGAAAGATCTTTGGCATTGATATAATCAAAGATCAATTTTCCTTCAAGTTCAGGAGTGTCAACGTTCATAAGATTGCAAAATTCATCACTCGTATATTGAATAATTCCGGCAGAATTAGTCACAAGCCAAGGTTCAGAGCTGGTTTCCAGGTAACTTTTATATATTTCGAGAGGAAAATCACCATCATGAAGTTGTTCCAAGTCATCATGATTACTAGATAGAACGTCAGTATGCCCAAAATCCATATTCTGATCTTGTTTATCAAAGAATATCAACATAAAGGACAGAGAGACCAAGAATATTGAGATGGCAGCTATAGCCACTTTCTTATTTTGTGAGATTTGTACCATTATTTGTTTTTGTTTTACTTAACATACTTATTATATAACAAAAGCAATGGTTTGTCAAGAAGCTAGGGGCGAAAAAGAGCTGAAATAAAGGAAATCCTAGAAAAAGAGCAAAAAGTATGCTAAAAATAAGGAAACATTAGATAATCACACTAATATGACTAATGAAAACGTAGATGTAGAGCTGCTTTTGCCTATTTTAAAGCAAATACCGCTGTTTTCAGCCCTTGATGAGGGTATTCACAGGGAGATAATTCAGCACATAATACTTATGTATTACCCTACAGATTACGAGATTTTCAAGGAAAATGATGCCGGGGATGCCTTATACATAGTAAAAAGGGGACAAATAGAGATTTTTCACCCAACTGAGGAAGAGGGGGAGCAGCCTGAAAAAGTGGCAGAAATCAACAACTCAGGCTTTTTTGGAGAAATGGCTCTAATATCCGATGTTCCAAGAAATGCTTCTGCAAAGGCTGTAGTCGACTCAGAAGTGTTCATTTTGAGCAAAGATGACTTCAAAAAGCTCTTAAACACCAATCAGACGCTGGCAGAACAGATATCTGCGACAGTAATTGACCGAATGAATGAAAATGATAAATAAAAACAAATAAATGCTATTTAGTTACCTTGTACTCGCACATTTGCTTGGGGATTTTGTATTACAGCCAACGAAATTGGTTGAATGGAAGAGGAAAAAGTTCATGGGCCTTCTAGTCCATAGTTTGGTCCATGTTGCGCTCAATTTTTTACTATTATTGCCACTTTTCCTAAAAGACTGGGGACTTTTGGCTTTTATAAGCTTCGGGATAGGTGGAGTTCACCTATTTATCGATAGAATAAAGATAAGTTACGACTATAGAACTGACAGAAAAGTCGCTACATTCATTATTGACCAGATACTTCACTTACTTACGCTGATATTTGCATATTACATTATCAGCTCAGCAAGCATAATTATCCCTAATACTCCATTTTACGCTGTATATGGAAGCCAGAAACTCACTACATTTTTAGTGTTATTGGTGCTATGTACAACATTTTATGCAATTGTTAAGTTTCAGAAGGATCATCAGAAAGGAAAGATAAAAAGGCTAAAATACAACAAAAGGGATATGTTTTTCAGGGTACTTACAGTCTCGCTCATATATGCTCTATTCTTGATTGTAGGAAGGTTTTTTCACTAAAGATTAGTGAAGATTTTTGTGATCAATATGTTCTTTCTTTTCCTCTCCAATGTCATCCACAAACACGTCTCGAGCAGAGACTTGCTTTTCTGCACTTAGTTCCAAAAAGGTAAAAGTCCAAACGCTATAAGAGAAAATATCAACGATTCCATTCAGATACGCTGCTATAAGCAACGCAACTATGGCCACAGAGCCTCCAACTATTACACCGGTAAATGGAAGAGCAATTGTAGCGATATATCCGGTAATAAGAACCATCAAAGCAGGGATCAAGAACACCATTATTACCTGAAGAACAATTCTTATACCAATAAGCAACATCAATAGAGTAATCAAAAAAGTATGCTTCCAGTGATTCACTACCAAGCTCGCACTCTTCTTCATCGCATTAAAAACACCTTCACCATCCACAACAATAAAAAAGTCAGCATATGCAAAGAGAAGCATCAAGAGGAGACTGATAAAAGTAATCAGTACAAAAACAGGAAGAAGTAGTTTGAATATAGTAGGGCCCAAATTCCTAAGGACAAAGGACATTTCAATTAAAATAGAGAAGAAAGTAAAAGTTTTGATTAGAAGGTGGTACTCAAGTAGAGGAAGGAAGGAAGTGATTCCATATCTTAGCCCGGTACCAACTCCAGCCTTTTGCCCATTCCTATTTCGCGCAATCTTTTGTATGGCAGCTGCCCTTGCTAGGGTAGGAAAGAGAAAGTAAAGAATAGCAAATATTATGGCGAAAACAATCAGCGGAACGGTCCAAGACAGATGAGTATTAATAAATTCCCAAATAAACCCAAGAACGTCATACAAAAAAGACTCGTCTTGCTCATTGAAAAGGTACGAACTTTTGAAGGAAAAGAATTGATAGGCAATATAACCGATTCCTACGGTAGTAGTTAAGAGCGCAGGAAGGAAACCAAACCACCTAATTAATTTTTTGTTTTTTTGAGTATAAACCCAAGATTCCGAAATTATCCTCTTATAGTCCATACAAGCATTGTACTAATGAGTATTTTAAAGTCAATCGTTGACTAAAAAGCCAGACAGACATATATTCTATAAGAAATAAAAAATAAATATGCCGACAAAAAATCACGCAAAGTCCCAGATCGAGAAATTGAAACTGAAAGATGGAAGTTTTACATGGGTGAATATAAATCATCCGAACGACGCATCAATAGAGTATTTGAAACGGAATTACGAGTTTCATCACTTGGATTTGGAGGACTGTATTTCACAAAGACAACGTCCAAAAATTGACGATTACGAGGATTATTTGTTTTTGATTTTGCATATTCCAATAAAGCCTAGGGGGAAACAGGTTAGAAGTTCAGAATTATACCTCTTTATAGGTCAAGATTTTATTGTCACTCTGCACAGAGGAAATCCAATCATCAAGAAAGTTTTTGAAGATTGTAAGTCAAAGAAGAAAGTGAAAGAGGAATATATGCGGAAGGGCTCAGGTTACTTCCTTTATATGCTGATAAATGATCTTTTTGAATCAGGCTTGCCACTCATAGATTATCTGGATAAGCAGATCAGTGAATTGGAGGTGGAGGTTTTTGATTCAGGAAAAAGTAGAGATAGACTTAGGGAAATTCTTTTGCTGAAGAAAGATATAATCAATTTTCGTCGCATAATAATGCCGGAACGTGCAATTGTTGCTCAGCTTGAGCACAAGAATAAGAAATTTCTGCCTGAAAAATTGGATGTATATTTTGACGATATCGTGGATAAGATTGAGAAAATGTGGAATAACCTAGAGAATCTTAAGGAGTTGGTAGATTCATTACAGGAAACCAATGAATCCGTTATTTCGCATAATACAAATAACGTAATTAAGATACTTACGGTTTTCTCAGTAGTAATGCTTCCTCTGACTTTCATTACCGGGTTTTATGGAATGAATGTACAAGGATTACCATTTGTAGGAACACAAGCATCAATCCTTAAAATAGCAGGAATTTTGGCCTTTGTAGCGATCAGCATGATAAGCTATTTCCGCTACAGACGCTGGATATAGGATTTTTTTACAAATAGGGTACAAAACTTCCCCTTGTCAAAAAGGGTGATTTTTAGTAGAGTAATGCCCGGTAAAAAAAATTTTAGAGCCTAAAATCAGTATAATGATAAGAGAACAAAAAAAGAAAGTTATCAAAAAGTTTGGAACACACGCAAAGGACACTGGATCCGCACAAGTGCAGGTTGCTGTTCTAACTGCAAAAATCAACAATCTTTCAGAGCATCTTGAAACACACGGGGGGGACAAGCACTCAAGGACTGGACTATTGAAAATGGTGGGAAAAAGAAGAAGACATTTGCAGTACCTACGACTACACAAGCCGGAGGACTACGAAGTGCTTATCAAGAAGCTTAAGCTAAGAAAATAATCGTTCTTTAAAATAAATCGCCTAAAAGCGGAGGACAATAATCTCTTAAGTCTCAAGCTTTAGTGAATTTTCATAGAATGTTCATTGGAGCTTGGCACTTGAGGTTAAATAAAATGCTTCCACTTTGGGCACATATTTCTATTTAACCCAAATTTATGGAAGCAAAAGAAATGAAGATGGACATCGCAGGACGCGAGTTCAAAATTACTAATTCCCCAATTGTTAGTGCTGCAAATGGCTACGCAATTGTCTCCCTTGGAGACACTGTCATAATGGCTAATGCATCAATGAGCAAAAAGGGAAGAGAAGGCGCACAATTTTTTCCTATGTTCGTTGACTATGAGGAAAATTTTTATGCTGCCGGAAAAATCAGTGGGAGTCGTTTTGTAAAAAGAGGAGGGAGACCTTCAGAAAGAGCGATTCTAAATTCAAGGCTAATTGATAGACCAGTTAGACCTCTTTTTCCTAAAGGAACTACAAATGAGGTACAAATTATATGTAGCGTTTTGTCTGCGGATCTAGAAGTAGACCCAGCTATTACTGCTATTAATGCTGCTTCAGTAGCGTTGATGGTGAGTGGTGCTCCATTCGAGGGGCCGATTGCTGCGGTAAAGATCGGATACCTTAATGATGAACTGATCTTGAATCCAACTTACAAGCAAGAGGAGGAAGGAAAGTTGAGCCTAATCGTGGTTGGTACATTGGATGCAATCACTATGGTAGAGGCTGCTGCAAAGGAAGTTACTGAGGAAGTGCTTCTGAAAGCTATGGAACTTGCACACACGCACATTAAACAAATTTGTGAATTCCAGATTAAGTATGCTGAGCAATTTAGTCCGGAGCCAATCGTAGCTGAAATAGTTGAGAAGAATGCGGATGCAGTAGCAGCTATAGAAGCTTTTGTTACTGAGGAAATGTTAAACACTATCGGTGGGAAAACAAAGAAAGATGTAAAAAAGACGATTGCTGCAATTGAGGAAGAACTATTCGCAAAGTATGCAACAGAAATTGAAGAGGAAAAATTCTCTAAGGGTGAATTGGGGGAACTCATGAACTCAATGATGGAGAAAAACATGAGAAAGAAAATTCTTGAAAAGGAAGAGCGTATAGATGGAAGAAAAATTGACGAAGTACGACCAATTAATGTTCAAGCGGACATTCTTCCACGTACTCATGGTTCAGCTATTTTCCAGAGAGGTGAGACAATGGCATTAACAATTACCACACTTGGTGGTCCTGGAGATGCTCAAATCGTAGACACAATGGAATCTGATATTACCAAGAGATATTATCACCATTATAGCTTCCCACCATATTCAGTAGGGGATATTAAGCCTCTACGTGGAGCAAGTCGTCGTGAAATTGGACATGGAGATTTGGCGGAAAGAGCGCTAATTCCTGTTCTACCGGATGAAGCGGATTTCCCATATACAATGTGGGTTTATTCAAACGTTGTAAGCTGTAATGGATCAAGTTCTATGGCTTCTGTATGTGGATCAACATTGTCATTGATGGCAACTGGTGTACCGATTAAGAGACCTATTTCTGGTATCGCAATGGGACTTGTAATGGATAAGGAAACTGGAAACTACAAGATTCTAAGTGATATCCAAGGAATGGAGGATTTCGCTGGAGACATGGATTTCAAAGTTACCGGAAGTACAGAAGGTATTACAGCATTGCAAATGGATATAAAGGTGAAAGGACTTTCACTTGATCTGATGCGTGAAGCACTTGAAAGAGCTAAGCAGGGAAGACAGTTTATCTTGGACAAGATGTTGGAAGTTATTCCTGAGCCTAGAAAAGAACTTTCAAGCACTGCACCACTTATCATGAGCATGAAGGTGGATCCTGATAGTGTTCGAACGGTTATCGGTAAGGGTGGAGAGACTATCAACAAGATCATCGCTGAATGTGAAGTTGAAATTGATATTAAGGACGAAGGAGTTATTACAATTACTGCACCTGCTCAAGAGAACGGAAGAAAAGCTGTTGAGTGGATCGAAAAACTTACATACGTACCAAAAGCTGGAGACGTATTTGACGGAAAAGTAGTAAGACTAATGGACTTCGGTGCATTTGTAGAAATTGTTCCAGGAAAAGACGGACTGGTTCACATCTCAAAGATGGCAAACGAAAGAGTAAACAAAGTTGAAGACGTAGTGAAATTAGGAGACATCGTAAAGGTGAAACTAATGGAAATTGATGACAAAGGAAGACTGAATCTTTCAATGAAAGACGCACCTGGACATCAAGACAAGGGTGGAGCTCCTGCGGGAGAATCAAAACCGACTACTCACCCACCTGCAAAGACAGACAACGAGGAGAAGAACGGTGAAAGAGTTGAAGGAACAACTGCTGTGAGAAAAGTTTAGTAAAAGATTGACCTAAAAAGCGCTGACTATTAACATAGTGAGCGCTTAGGCGTACTTAAAAAGACAAGCAGGTATCGTATAGTGGCTATTACGCCGCCTTGCCAAGGCGGAGACACGAGTTCGATTCTCGTTACTTGCTCCATGCGCATGAGCGACGACCGAAGGAAGGAAGCGAATCGGATGGACAAGTATACCCGAAGGGTGAACTTGCTCCAAACAATTGCGAGGTAGCCGTCCAGGAGCCATAGTATAAACTCAATTCCCAACAAACGGAGTAGCGCTAAGCCAGGCCAAATCAAAGACTGTTTTCATTGTTTCGACAATGGTGGGTTCCTCAATCAAAATGACGAATAGGTTGAAATCATTAAGGCGGAATAGCGCCAGGGTTTTTCCATAGATAACGCTATCATTATGGATTGGGCCATTTGTGGCGATACGAGATGAGTAATATTTGCCAGCAATTGCAGCATATCGCCTAGAGCTAAGTTTGGATTGCTCCGTGTTGGGGATGATTTCTCGCGATAGAATCTCATTTTCCTTGATTGCTAAGCTGATTTTTTCGAATGATCCTTGAAAGGATTTCTCAACATTGCTCAGATCGGCAAAAAAACGAAGTTGATTTGCCTTGCAGATTTGATCGTAGACCTCAGTAAGCCCTTTCTCCCCCTCGAGCACCCTTATCTTTAATTTACCCTCAAAGCCTTTATAGAGATTCTGCAGCTCATCAAAGCCGGCCTGAAAAACTTGATAATTACGCATGAATCTAGCTTGTAGTATCTCAGGGTTGGAGGCAGCGTAGTATTCTTTTTTCCCGGAGGGAACTTTTTGCAAAACTCCTTCCTTTAAAAGCTCCTGAATGTGCAAATAAGCGGTTGGCCTTTTAACTCCGGCTTTCTCAGAAATTTTTTGAACTGAGCTTACTCCTAAGGCTAAGGCTGCCAGGTAAATTTTTGCTGATTTCCTGCTGAATCCAATGCTTGTGAGTGTCTCTATATGCATAGCTTAATACTAGGGGAAAAGGTGGCTTTTGTCAACAAAACTGACAAAAACAAAAAGGAACAATCGCTGTATTAAGCCAAAAGCTATTGGGTGCATGGTTTGTTTGTATAGGGTGTATAGACATAAACAGGAGGGCAAGATATAATTGTCTATTATCAATAATTCGTATTGATAAGATCTTTGAAACCCAAAACAGGAGAACATAATGAAGAAGACACTCGTCATTCTTATTGCCATCGCAATTCTCACTACTATCTCTACCTCCGCCATCGGGCAGGAAGTTGTTGCATCACGCGCCCAGCTTGTAGCTCACGGTGGAGCATCAGTAGGGGAAGACCTTGCCCTTGCAGGCGATTTTCTTCCCAGTCCAAACTTGAGTCAGGGTCTTTCGCCTCTGGCATATCTCATCCTGGACTGGTCTTCAGTAAGCTGGATGACCATCAGCCCATCTTTTGGATTCGACTTCGGGAATGAAGAGCCGATCGTTTCACTTAGGTTGGCCCCTCGCAATGAGATGTTCTGGGGATGGTTCAATCTAGAGGCAACCGTTCCCACAGGCTTCGGATACGCCTTTGGGCAAGTCGAAGTCAAACCACTCGAATGGTTCAGCACAGGACTCGAATATGAGTTCTGGGGCAGTCTCGATGAGGCCAACTCTTGGAGCCTCGGAGGTGGACCGAATGCAGTTTTTCACCTCGGCTCACTCGACATCGAGCTCGCTGTCCAATTACGTGGACTGGAGGATGGGATCGAGCTTTCCATGTTCACTCGGGCGCATATCTTCCTGTTTTAGTTTCAATCAACGTGGTTTCTGTTGCACAATGTGCGATAAAAACCCAATCACACAAACCCCGAAGAAATACATTTTCTACGGGGTTTTTTCATGATGCGGAGAGGCGGACCCAATTCCAAACAGAACTTGGATTTAACCGAAGAGATGTTAAACCGTATACCCGGAGGGTGTGCTTGATAGCGCGATGAGCTTTAGCGAAGCGGACTAGCAAGTACGCAGAGTGAACTTGCTCCATAGAAAGCTTAAGAGATACTCCAAATTGGTATACGCAAAAATTACACTTTGTCAACGAATCATGGCGCCCAGGAATACGGATTAATCGTACTGTTATAGCTTGTATCAGTTTTTCCCCTCAAACAATCTTCTCTGCTATTCTCGTTGGTCATCAAGTTACAAATGTGGTCGACAGATAGCCCTTCCCCAGGAATATAAGCTGCCTTGCCCAAGCAACGATTCTGCGTCCACTCCCATCCCTCCTCGGCCATATCTTTATCAATTCCCAAACAAGCCAAGTGATTGCCATTGTGTAAAGCAACATCATTTAAGCAGTCTATTACGGAAGTATAGTTTGGATCACCATTGTCATAGTAAGATAAATGATCATAGCAGTACTCAGTGTCATTAGAGACTATAGCTTTACAGTTTGATGGATAATCAATGTTATCACATATATCAATATCATTTTCGAGTTTTGCAAAATATGTAAAGCATGTATTGGCCCCCTTAATATATGGGCCGAGATAAATTGCTTTGTAAGCAAAGCAGAACTCAATATCTGGATTAATTGATAGCTGCATATTAAAACATCTTGATAAAGGGTAGTCTGGGGTCATATATCTACTACCTCTATGATTTTCATAAATATTAGAGGTTTCATAGGGGGTATTTGATGTACAGCCAAGAATATTTCCATTATCTGTTTCAAAGTCACTTAGATACTTTGCCTCAGATTGTTCTACAAATTTACCTGAATCACCTTTTCCTTCAGAGCTAGGTGAAAAGTTATTTCCACAAGCTGTAATTAATAAGAGTACAAAGATTAAACTAAAAAACTGATATAGGTACTTCATATTCAATATGATAAGTATTAACTTTTAAATTATAGATAATATTAAAGAATAATTAAAGAAATTGTGTTTTATATTTTTTCAATCTCAAAACCAATCACTTCTTTCGCTTCATCCTCAGCAGGTACTGTAAGATCATCAAGTGCTTTCCATACTTTTCTAAACTCACGATCTGTTTTATTTGACTGCTTCAGCATAAAACTACGAACTTCCGTGAGCTGCCTTATGACATCCTTCTGAGATCCAAGGGTACGACGAAGTTGAACAAATGTCTTAACAACCTCAATATTCATCTGAATTGCTCGCTTACTTCTAAGCACACTCGCCAGCATAACAGTCCCATGTTCGGTAAAGACGAACGGTTTCTTTCTACGTCCTCCTCGTTTTGATATCACAATTTGTGATATCAAACTTTCCTTATCAGGAAGAGCATTATTGATACTTTCTGACTTTGAAGTCACAATTTGTGACTTCAAAGTATCATACTCTTCAGGAGTTAATTTAAACATAAAATCACCTGGGAATCTGTCTTTATTTCTTTGGATAGCTTGATTCAAAATCCTTGTCTCTACTCCATAAATCTTAGCCAAATCTTCATCTAACATAACTCTAATACCACGAATAAGATATATACTGTGTCCGAGATATTTTACCAAATTATCATTCATAGAAAATTTAATACCACAAAAATATTAAAAATTTATTAAATAATCTTAAAATTTTTCATGATGCGGAGAGGCGGCCCCATTCCAAACAGAACTTAGATTCAACTGAGCAGTATACAAGCGAATGCAATCTACCCCGTTGACAGAATGGTAAAAATACACAATAATACCATCCTGTATCTAATAACAGTACATGACAAAACTAAGAACTTCTTCGGAAGCAAGAAATAACAGAACAGTAAGAAATGTATTTGAACTTGGAAGTAAAATTGGAGCTCAGTACCCCACTAAACTTCAAGACCTATACCGAGATACTAGTAAAACGCTAGAAGATATTGCTACAACTTTATTCCCTGCTTTGCCTAAAAACAAAGTAGATTTTTATACAAAAGCAGTAGGGCAGGCAATTAGAGTAGTAATGGATCCAGTTGAAAGAGAAGCATTAACTAGAGAGAGAAGAAGTACGAATCTAAAAGTAAGAATTGCTGCAGACCCAAAGGCACATAAAGCTATCTCACAAAAAGGAGGACAGGAAAGAGCAAAAATGGGATGTGTTGGACTCGATAAAGCACTTATAGCAAGGGGGATAGAGCCATGGAAGCCGGGGGAAAGAGAACTCATAATGTCAATAATTCATGATCCTACTTTTCAACATACAAAGCCAAATATAAAAGGAAAGCCCGACTGGAACAAAATTGCAACTCACATAAATAATATATTTCACGGAGGAAAATCTGTTAGGGAAGGAAGAAAGCTCCGTGGAGTCATGAGTTCACATAGATACGATAAAACAAACAGAGCTAATTAAATCTAACCCAGCTCCTCGCCCTTGACAAACCACACGAATGTAGTCATGGTATGGGTCTGTAAACAATAGACCCCATGGAAAAATCAACGCTAGAGCAGCTAATTATAGAAAGGACCTCAATGAACGGAAAGGGGGCTATGGACGCTGTTGGTATTGGAGAATTAGAATTAGAGCAACTGACAACAGTAGTAGAAGAACACGAGCTTGGCGCTACAGCGCGAGCAGTTTTGATTTATATTCGCGGAATGTTACAGAGAACAGAAAAACAGTTTAGCGAAGTTGATAGTGATCCAATAGTTGTTGAAGAATGGAAAAGAGGCTTACCAGCTTCAAGCTCTGTTTCACGCGCTACACCTCTAGCAGCAGTTATGCAAGAACATATGCCTACAGATAAGCCTAGAACAATTATAGACCTGGGGTCAGCTCGTGCACATGCCGCAAGAATGTTTTTAGAGCCTGACGCATTAAAGATGCCATTCTTTAGTGAGAATAGACCAGAGAAGCACTGGCTGGATAGAGTTGCTTGGCCAGCTGACCGTATGCCTGATATCTCAAGGGTATTAGCAGTCGATAATAGAGATGTTGATTTTGATGAATCTGCACAGGTTTATATTGGAGATCCTAGAAAAATTGAAGTCATGGAAGCATTGGAAGCAGCTGGTGATCATGAGGGTAGATTAGTAGAAATCAGATCTGACATCCGAGATTTAAATGCAAATGATATTAAAGATCAAATTGGAAATGATGAAGCAGCACCAGTGATTTTCCTTAACAATATTCTTTATGCAGTGTCTGCCGAAGTTAGAGCTGAGGTTGAGGCTGCTGTTAATGAACTTGCAGATGAATTGGGAGCAACTATTTTGCAAATGGAAAGTTGGAAAGTCCTGTTTGATGAAAAAGCCGAGATCATTTTACCCGGCAGAGATAAGGCACTTGGCTTGCCAGCCTTTGTAAGAATGGGGACAAACCTTGATGCAATGAAAGTAGTTGCAAAATTAGATGGAAATACAGGAAAACCATTTCTGTTAGTCAAACAAGACGGGACCGAAGTCTTTATCAATAAAGCTGGAGAAGAAGAGCTTCAAAATGCAGAATAGCAAGCATAACTGTTCCATGTTCGGTAAAGGCAAATGGCATCTTTCTGCGGCCTCCCGGACTTGAAGTCACAAATTGTGACTTCAAGTTGCTAAACTCTTTAACAGTTAACTGGATCAAAAAGAGAGGAGCCACCTTCCGGCAACCCCTCTCTTCCTAAACTTCTCTAAATCCTAGAAACTGCTTCTACAGCATCTCCATAATCATCACAACAATTTTTGCTACTTCAGCACGTGTCATGTAATTTCCCGGTCTAAAAGTTCCATCGCCATGTCCACTTACGATATCATTGCTTGCTGCATAGGCTACGTATTGCATATACCATGATGTAGCTATGACGTCATCGAAGTTCGCAGAGAATTCACCGCTAGTATCCAAACTACTTGCCTCTAATAGTAGCGTTAGCGCTTCAGCCCTATTTATGTATTCATTAGGACGGAATACATTCCCATATCCCTCTACGACTCCTTTCTCCTTGGCTACTGCAATATATGGTGCATACCACTCAGTAAGGCTCACATCAACAAAAGGTGCCTCTGTTACACTCTCAGGTACAGCATATCCAAATGCATTTACCGCAATCTTTGTTAACTCAGCACGAGTAATCAGATCATTCGGTGCAAATACTCCATCTCTCTTTCCACTTATAATTCCCTGTTCAGCCATTTGATTAATAAATTCCCTTGCCCAGTGGCTTACAACATCATCAAAGTAATCTTCACTAGGGCTAATAACTTCATCACCCGCATCTGCTTCCTCATCTGTTGCTTCATCTGTTGTTACAACAGGAATCAGCAGACCACCACCACCACCACCACCACCACTACTAGGTGGAGCAGCTATAGTATCAGCAGCAACCGCTGTGTCTTCATCAATCACAACGTCGCTTGCATAAGTAGTCGCAATTTCGTAAGTCCCTGTTGTGCCGGCAGCTGATGGATTCTTAATACTATTAATTGTACAAGTTTGCGCACCTGCCACTTCAGCCGCACCGTCTGATTGTCTGGTAATTGTAACTTCCTGACCAGATATAGTAGTCACAAACGTACCGTCCATTGTTGAACAAGTTCCACCAGCAGCTCCACTAACATCAAATCCTGAACCAAATGTAACTTTAATTTTTCCATCAACATCCAGCTGTCTAGTCGTTGTGAATGAAATTGTAGCAGTTCCTGTTGCATTTGTTGTTAATGTTGCAGGCTGTACATTAGTAGCAGTCAAAACACCTGCAGCTATTCCATTAATAATTGCTGGCGTCGAAGATGCAGTATATACAGTTGAAGGAGCCTGATTGTTGTCGGCATCGTGAATATCTGCATGTGTTGTAAATGTTGCTACCATATCACCAACAACACCTATTCCTGTATCACATGTGAAATCAATTGCAACTGAGGAACTACCATCGGTTGTTGCAAGCTCAGCTGTACAATCTCCACCTGTATCGTGATCGCTTGTTGGAGAAGTGATATCCCAACCATTTGCAGCATCTGTATCATCCACAATTGGCTCTGTGTATGTCGCAACTAATTGATCCGCAATACCATCGCTACCTGAATTATCATAAAGAGTAATAGTTGTGGTTTTTACAACCGGAGCAGCCGCATCTGTGAACGCAGGGGTTGAGGCGGAAGTAAACGTTACAGAATCTGCATTATTTGTACCGTCTGATACAGATGTACCGGCAGTATATGTAAGTGTTAAATCACCTACATCTGTTTTTTCTGTTGTAGTTGTAAAGTTATAGTCGCACTCAGTTACCCCAGCAGCACCCGAGTTACATTCAACAGTTCCTCCAACTATTCCAGCAAAGTCAGCCGCAGACGTAAGTGCCCAATCTGCAGAACCATCAACTGTCGCAGTAAGATTCTTTGACCACACAACAGTAATCAAATCTAATGTCCCATCATTACTTCCACTCGCATCATAGAAGGTTGCAGAAAGGGGAACAGGCTTTGAAACATCTGTTCCAACTACAGTCTCAGAATCCGGCATTTCAATAATCGCAAGATCATATACTGAATTTGCTGCTGTAGCATATGTAGGATCAGCTGTTATACCGCCTGCATCGCAACCTGTCAAAGTAACTACAGAAGTCGTAGTCCCCGCACTAAAATAATCCGCATTAACAGCTATACAATTATCAGCAAAAGTAATACCAGGGAATGCATCACCGGCATTACCATCTGCAATTGAAACTGACTCTGAATAAGTAATTGTAGCTTGATCTATTGTCCCATCTGAATTTGTGTCATCAACAACTGATGAAGCAAATAATGGAGCTTGTCCATCACTAATGGCTGCTGAACTAAATGGAGCAGCTGAGTTACCCGCAGCATCCTGTATGTCTCCACCGTTAGCAATTGCAAAAGCAAAATCACTAGCCGTATAGTCCGTTGCACCAAGAGAGCTTACAGTTAAATCAACATCTCCTGCATTCAATACCGCGTTGGTAGAAGTCAATCCTGTCGCTGTCCAATCTGCAGCAGCACCAAAGCTAACTGAGGCAATAGTCTCACTCATTGTTATCAGAATATTGGTATCTGAATTTGCAACGGCAGAACTGAATGTTGGATTTAATGTATCTATATCAAATGTATCAGTTATAGGTACCCCTTCCATATTCCCAGCAAAGTCAGCTGCTCCTGAACTTCCTACAGTTACACCTGTGACCTCTTCCCCTGCATCAGTAATTGTAAATGTTTCTGTCCACTGTGTTGAACTAGGCCAAGTACCATCACTATTTGAAGTGATAGTCCCGGTAGTAGCACCAAAATTGATAGCTGGTGTTGATATAGGGTCCATAGCTTCGTCATAGTTTATTGTAACTTCCTGTATCAAGTCTCCATCGTACAATACGGCTGTTCCAGCGGTAGCTGTGCCTGTTGGAGGAGTAATATCAATTACAAAAGTTGTAAGAGCAAGTGCTGAACTGGCAGCACCATTGCTATCGGTAACTGTAATAGTACAGTTACTATATGTAGCACCCGGTAAATTTCCACCAGCACCATCATTATCCAAATCTACAGGATTTGAACCGCTTATAGCAGTAGTATCTACTCCATCACAAGAACCTCCATAACTGGTAGTACCAGCCTCGTTTGAACTGAAAGTCACAGAAGGAGTTTGATCATTTGTTGGTGTTACAACCGCCACTGTCTCTGCCAAAGTTGGCCCTGCAGTATCAACAGTAATACTTAATGCAGACGAAGCTGAAGAAGGATTACCCGCTAGATCTGTTTCTATAACGGTTATATTGTGTGCAGCACCTGTTTGACCAGTGCTATCAAGAGTTGTAGCAGTTATCGCACCCGTACCTGTTCTATTTCCAATAGCACCATCTACATTAGAAGAAAGCGTCATAGTTGATGTTCCAACACTGGCTGTTACATCAAATGTAGGTGTGTCGTCACTAGTAGCATCATCAGTGCTTGAATCACCAAGGTCACTTCCTGCCTGTAGGTCCGGAGCAGCAGGAGTACTAGGAGCAGCCGTATCAATTGTCACACTCAAATCTGCTGAATCTGCACTATCGTTATTAGCTTCATCTGTTTGAAAGGCAGCAACTGCTACGCTTGCATCAGAAATTGATGATGCAGCAATAGATACAGTACCTCCGACACAAAGCCCTGTGTTTTCATCGACTGAATCTATCATCAAAGTAACAGTTGAATCAGTTACACAGGAAATATCAAAAGTCGGGGTGTCATCATTTGTATAGTTATCTGAATTTGAACTACCAGAATCACTGGCAATCTGAAGGTCAGGAGTTCCCGGAGCAGCATCTGCTGTAGTATCAACAACAATA
>JAUUZY010000039.1 GCA_030592015.1 Candidatus Peregrinibacteria bacterium
ATTTCTTTTGAGTATGTTCCATCTTCAAGAATATATTCAACAATTTCCGGCTTTGACACTGCGGCTACAGTTGCCATACTCTGCGCTAACTGCTGCAGTTTTTTAAAATCGTCTTCCGGATTTTCCAGCTCCACAAGTATTTTGTAGCTGGCTAGTGAATCCACTTCCTCGATTGCCAAAATAAATTCATTTTTTAGTAGAGGCATAATATCGTTCTTGAAATTTATCCCTGATCCGAAATATTTTTTTGTACTTGTTTCGAGTAGACTTTCATTTAGCTGCTGCTCAAAATTATTTCCTCCCCAAAATGCCAGTACATTTTCCGGTAAAAACTTGAGTAGCCTCGCTTGATATTTTTCTTCGACTGCAAGGAAACTCTGATCCTCTATCTCATCCACTTTCAGCGTAAGGAAGCTCTGAATGGCGAACTGGTTATCCTTTGCTATTAGGCTCACGCCTTCTGCTGAAAACAGATTTAGCAGAAGATTGAAGCTTGGTCCCATTGAGTTGTCGCCGAAAAGTGAGGAAAGATATGGAACGACTGTTTTTGATGCCTTCTCGAAATCTATATAAAAGAATCCTATTCTCTGGAATGGTAAATTGTTATCGATTCGTCTGTATTTGTCGGAATAATAAAGTTTTTCCGCGCCTTCATTTATGGAATCTATAAAGCTGAACAAAGTGTCTTCGTGTGAACTTGCCACAAGATAATTTTCTACAAATGCCATATGTCTTGGGTAGTCCATCGATGCGAATTCATCGAATTTTACGAAATCCGCTTTTGGTGGAACTGTCATGATTTCATATCCGTCATACTGTGAGATTTTTGCAGTCGTGGAAAAGAAGTCTTTTGCTCCCTGCTGACTAAAAGTCTCAACAAAGTACAGCTCGCTAAAAAATCCCGAATCTCTTTCCAGATCCATCAGTGCAAATCCAACCTGTCTACCCATCCATGGAGCCACGTCCTCCAGAAAATCGATGTTGAATTTTTCTTCTATCAGCAGCGTGAGGTTTTCTTTTGTGTACTGAGGATATTTTTCCAGTAGTTCGAATGTTCTGATGTTTTGGAGGTGCTTAAAGTCTGTGTTTAACTCCAGGCTCATTACGGTTTTGTCTGCCGGAAGTAGCTTTGCGATTGGTTTTGCTCTGAATGCCTTATCAAAAAGGAATATCCCAATCCAAACAAGGATAGTTATCATTATGAGGGCAAGTAGTCCTCCAAAAATCTGCTCCTTTCGTACTTTGATTTTTCTCGTTTTTTTGGCTTTCTTGGTCTTTTTTGCTTTCGTTTTTTTTGGTTTTGTTTTTTTTATTTTTATCTTTTTTTCCTTTTTAGTCTTTGCTTTAACCTCTTTTTTTAGCTCTTTTTTCGATTTTTTCTTTATCTTGCTGAGCAATTTTTTCTTTTCAGCTTTTTCCTTTTCTTTCAAAAGTTCACGAATAATCTTTTTTGCGTTCGACTTTCTGCCCATTTGGAGACATTTTTAGGAATTGTTTTTCTCATAGCTAAATATCCCATATATTACTTGTAAGTTAAAGGTATTTTTCTTAGAATAACCGTAGAATTAATTGAATAATTAAGCATTATGACTGCTGCAGAACTTAGACGACTATATATAGATTTTTTTGTTGAGAATTTTGATCATGCTGAGATCAAAGGGGCTTCGCTTATACCTGAGAATGACCCGACTGTCCTTTTTACTACTGCGGGGATGCATCCCTTGGTTCCTTTTTTACTGGGTGAAGACCATCCTTCCGGAAAACGACTAGTCAATGCTCAGAAATGTATTCGAACCGGTGATATTGAGGAAGTTGGTGACGCTACGCATTTGACGTTTTTTGAAATGTTGGGGAATTGGTCGCTTGGGGATTATTTTAAGGAAGGTGCGATACAGATGAGTTTTGAATTTTTGACTAAGAATAGGGAAAGTGGAGGGCTTGGTCTTGCTCTTTCAGAGTTGGCGGTTACTTGTTTTGAGGGGGATAGTGATGCTCCGAAAGATGAGGAGTCTGCAGAAATTTGGAGAAAGCTGGGGGTTAGTGATGATAGGATTGCGTTTTTGCCAAAGAAGGATAATTGGTGGGGGCCTGCAGGTAGTACCGGTCCGTGTGGACCTGATACTGAGATGTTTTATTGGACCGGAGATGGTGATGCTCCCGATGTCTACGATCCGGAAGACAATAGCTGGGTGGAAATCTGGAATGATGTTTTCATGCAGTATAATAAGAATGAGGCGGGTGCTTTTGAGCCACTGAATCAGACTAATGTGGATACGGGTATGGGATTAGAGAGGGTATTGGCTGTGCTTGGAGGGGTGAAGTCTCCTTATGATACTGAGCTTTTCAGGGAGGCTATTGAAGAAATCCGAATGTTGGCTAACATTAGCGAGCCGAACGAGTCACAGATTCAGTCTGAACGAATTATTGCGGATCATTTGCGAACCGCTACTTTTATTTTGGGTGATCCTTTTGGTGTTAGTCCTTCAAATACCGATCAGGGCTATATTCTCAGAAGGGTTATTCGTAGAGCTATTCGTCATGGTCGTAAACTTGGAATTGAGACTGATTTTGCACGTAAAATTGCCGGTATTTATGTAAAAACTTATATAGATTCTTATCCTGAGCTTATGACAAATCAGGATAGAATTTTTGCTGAGATGGCGAAGGAAGAAATGAATTTCAACAAAACTTTGAATCGCGGGATCTCTGTTCTTTCTAAAGAAATGGAGAAGCTTGACGGCATGAAAGATAAAGGCGTTCGTGCGTTTGCTGATGATTTTATCTTTGAAATGTTTGCTACATACGGATTTCCGGTTGAGATGACTATTGAGGAATTGAAAAATGCCGGTTGGATTCAAAATGAAAAAGATATTGAGTTTGTAATGACTAAATTTGAAGAAAATTTTGTAAAACATCAGGAATTGTCTCGTTCCGGTGCAGAAAAGAAGTTTTCGGGTGGATTGGCTGATAGTAGTGAGGAAACTACAGCTCTTCATACTGCCACTCATTTGCTGCACAAAGCACTAAAGATAGTTCTGGGTGACCATGTTGAGCAAAGAGGATCAAACATTACCAGCGAAAGACTTAGGTTTGATTTCAGTCATCCCGAGAAAATGACTCCTGAGCAGAAGGAAGAGGTTGAAAAGATTGTAAATGAACAAATTCAGGCTGCCTTGCCTATTAGTTGCGAAGAAATGACTGTTGATGAGGCAAAGGAAAATGGTGCTATTGGATTGTTTGAGTCTAAGTATGGAGACAAGGTGAAAGTTTATACTGTTGGTGAAGGAGAAAATGTGTTCAGTAAGGAGATTTGTGGAGGTCCACATGTTGAAAATACTTCCACGATAAAGAGCTTCAAAATCAAAAAGGAAGAAAGTTCTTCCAGTGGTGTAAGGAGGATCAAAGCTGTGATTGGGGTTTAATGACAAGCTCTGTACTCTTGACGACATTGTGCATAGCTGTTTTAATGATGTCTAATTATTTTTAAATTAAATTATGGCTTATTTAGAAACGCGGGTTTTCAGTTTCCCTGATGATATGGATGAAAATGGTGAAGAAGCAGATATTTCTAAATCGGATCTTTTTAATATGCTATCACTTTCTACTCCCGGCATCATGGAAGCTGGGGAAGCTTCGGAGACATTGATTGAATACTGTTCAGATCCGGATGCATTTTCCGGCAGTATAGTTGATGTAATTTCTATTTTGCTTGCATTCAAAGTGTATTCGGAAATTGCAAAAATCACGAAAATGGACATGGATCTTTTTAAGAATCCTGAAACAGAAGATAACTGTGTTGAGTCTGAGAGAAAAAAATGGACAGCTTTTGTTATTGATCTTGCTGTGCGTGGGCATTACAAGGAGGCTGTAGCTGTGCAAGAATATGTGAGATGTAAATGTGACCTCCCATATTCTTCGTTTAAACATACTGATGTAATGACTGCATTAGTTCTAATTGGACAAAATGATGAGGCAAGAGAGATTGGTCTGTTTTTTGACATTGCTGATGCGGAAGATATTCCTGCATCTCTACCTGAAAATGAATGGGATAGAAATTTCTTTCTAATGAGAACAGGACTTAATGCGAATTTTTTTGAGGTTCTTAATAATCTTAATGGCAAGAAGTAAATCATGAATGAACCCGAAGCTAAATCAGGACTAAGTGAGCAACAGGAATATTTTGTTTCTCGGCTTGAGAAAATGGGGGCAATATTTTCAGAAGCTCTACGTAAAATTTATTTAGGTGAAGATCCTGGCGTGAAGATGGAGCTTGTTGCTTTGGCATTGGCAGGTACATTTGATCATGAAGAGGCTGCACGGATAATTTGTATTTCAACCTTTGGAACTTATTCACCAATACATTGTGCTCCTGTGGAATTTGAAGGCGATGAGCAAAGATGGTCACTCGCCATATTGAATCTTGAAATAGTAAATCATCATAATGTTGGAGCTGTCATGAAGTGTGCAAGGTGTATGCTCAGTTATGATGAAGAGGATAATGGAGAAGTTAACGTTGATGGAATTGACTTTGTAAGAGTTGCAGCAGCCCTGCGTTCAGTTGGGGCAAAGAGCTTGGCATATGAGGTAGAAGAATACATTGAGTTTTTCAGACCTACTGAAAACCATAGCGATTCTCTCATATCAGTTCCTCTTGAAGAACCTATAGAACTTCACCGTAGTGGTGACACTCCTAACAGTATTAGCAGTCAAGTGGGACAAGCTCTTAGGTCTGTTAGTAACTGGTGGAAGGATTTTTAGGCTAACTCTCCTTCAAGCAACCACTCCTGTGATCCTGTGATCTTTACAGTGACTATTAGACCGGTCAAGTTCCTGCATGACTTGAACTGTACCGTTTTGAAGTGTTCGCTTCGTCCCGTAGATGTTTCGCCTTCCTGTGATTCTACCAATACCTTCACAGTTTTACCTTTGAATTTCTTGAGTATTTCCTGAGATTGCTTCTTTAGTAGATCATTTAGCTTGTGCCATCTTTTAGCTTTCAGTTCTCCGGATATATCGTCCGGAATGTTTTTTGCGGCAAATGTTCCCTTTCTTTCTGAATATCTGGAAATGTATGCGTGTTCAAAGCTCATTTCTTCAAAGAAATTGTAAGTATTTTCGAATTCTTCCTCAGTCTCTCCACAAAATCCTACAATTATGTCAGTTGTTATGGAAATATCCGGTATTTTTGCACGTAATTTTTTGATTATCTCTTTGTATCTCTCAACTGTATAAGTCCTATTCATTCTTTTCAATGTCCTATCATCGCCCGCCTGTACTGGAAGGTGCATATATGGCATCTGTGTTGTCAGATTCCCCATTGCCTCTATGAGCTGATCAGACATATCGCGTGGATGTGGGGATGTAAATCTCAGTCTCTCAAGTCCTTTCTCCTTTAGCTTGTCTATTTCTTCGAGTAAAAATACAAATGCCTCTTTTCCTTCCGGCACCGATGCAAATCTCTTTTCTATTTTGTCTGAGACGCTGAACCCATATGAATTTACAGTTTGCCCCAGAAGGGTTATCTCTTTTGTGCCATTTTCTACCAATTCCTCTGCCTCCTTTATTATCTCCTCAATATTCCTGCTTCGCTCTCTTCCGCGACTATATGGCACTATGCAATATGTACAAAACTTATCGCAACCTGTGGAGATTGGGATGATTGCCTGTGCCTTTGGCGCTGTGCTGTATGTTGCCTTTATATGAAAATAATCTTCCAAGGCTTCTTCCTCTATGGCCTCGATCTTACTTTCCGGATTTATTTCCCTTACTAATGTCGCTAATTTTGGTAGTTCTTCTATTCTGAGACATATATCCACTTCTCTGGATCGATTGAAGATTTTGTCTCGTTTTACCGAATATCGTGAACTGGATTCTCGTATCATGCAGCCTGTGATTGCAAGTATTAGATTTGGGTTTTCTTTTCTGAGTTTGCTGATTTTTCTCATTTGCCCAAAAACCTTATCCTCCGCTTTTTGCTTAATGCTACAAGTATTCAGCATTACAAGATCAGCACCTTCTGTTGTATCGGCTTTTGTATAGCCCATTGCCTCGAGATAGGTCTCGATTCTTTCAGTGTCAGAATAATTCATCTGACATCCATATGTTTCAATTTTGTAACTTGGCATTTATACGTTTAAATAGCCAAGCAATGATAGAAGAAGGCTTAGGTGTAGGCAAGGGATTGTTTTATAAGTCCTTTAATTCTAAGAAATCAAATCCCTCAAAATACCGCAGGAATTGTGAGTTGTTTATTCTGATTATTGTTTCCGGCGCTCTTGGATCGGATAGTTCAACTATTTTTTTCCCTTGGCTGTCTACCTTGTCTGTTCTTATTATTGTGTATTCCGTATCCGGTTTTAGGATCCCCCCTTTGTCTACTTGCTTGGCTGTATGAGCGGTTGCCATCAGCCCTTCCCTATTTATCTCCATTCTTCTTAATAGAAATTTAGCTCTATCTATCAAAGTACCGTTCTCTCCAATATTCTTTGTTGATGTTAGTTCAATAACTCCTCCCCCTACTATATCTTTAAATAAAGTGAAAAAACCTTTTGCAGGGCTTACTGGTTTTTTGACCGCTGCTTCACTTCCCTCTCTCTCTATCTTTTTTCCACCAGCTCTGTCGAGAGCTATCTCCAAAATCAAATCTCCTACTTGTCCTGTTTTTGCACTGTACTTCTTTTCCCCTGTCATTTCTGCCCTTCCTGCTTTATATAAGCGTTTTGCATATAAATCTCTCTTTGATATTACGATTGGCTTCTCCAGTCCTGGCATGTCAACTTCCACGTTCTTTCCTACTATTCTGATAAGTCTAGAAAGTATCTCTGGAGCATTTGGATTGTTTTTAATTGCATTCAAGGCTGCATTGAATGTCTTTTGTACACTTGTAAGTTGCTTTGGTTCCATTCCTTCAGGCCACAGTTTCTTCAACTTATTCTTATCTTCTTTTGATAATTTTTCCATGCTGGCTTCATGCTCTTTTATTTTTTTTCCCTTTCCTGTTGTAACCGGCATTTCAAGATCTCTAATCATTTCTACTTCGGCGGTTTTCGTCTCCAGCCTCTTCTTTAATTTTTCAGTTCTCCTTTGTTTCTCTGTTGCCCTTATTTCAATACTTGTTCCTGCTGCCTTACTTAGAAGCCTGTCGACTGATCCTTCTATTTGGGTGATTGTTTCTTCAAAAAGTTTTTGCTCCATCTCTGCTCTTTCAAGCTTTGTTATTTCTCCTTTTTCCTCAGCTCTTCTTAGTTTTTTAATTTCTCTTATTAAATTTATCTTTAACCTATTAAGGTCCTTTTTTAGTTGTAGATCTCTTTCTTTAAAGATTTCCGGCAAGTCCTTTGTCCTTTCTACATTATCTATGCTTTCTCCATCTTGTAATTTTTTCAGATTTTTAATCATTTTTTTCTCTCTATCTGCTCTGCTAATTTCTCTTATTTGTTTGTCGGTTAGCTCCTCGAATTTTACTCCCTGGAACATATCACCTCCTTCAAGTTTTCTTTTAAGTATTCCTTTGAGTTTTCCAAGCCCCCCGTGCCCTACTCTTACTCC